>NZ_JANSIZ010000087.1:0-8689 GCF_047462315.1 Synechococcus sp. H60.2
CTGATCAATCCATCCTGCTTCCGAAGTTGGTTTGCTAAGTGTTGCTACTGTACCCCTTGATTCCTTAACAGGCTGTAGCAAAACAAAGCCTATGGAAATCATACCTGTTTCAAGCACTCCTTGAAAACCTCAAGTATCTGGCAGAGAAAGTAGAAACCCTTGGTGTTCCTTTGCCCTATGCAGCCACCTTCAGGTATTCGACAAAGAGAGCTTTGCAAGCTACTGGGCCTAGACTATAAAACTGTGGCCGAAGAAGCAAGGCACCTGGGACTGAGCACGCATGCCTACTTACAGCAAAAAACAGGCTGGATTTTGAGGAATGAGCTCTACTATCCCCCCGGCACTGCCTTTGGCGAGTCAGCAGGATCGTCTCCTACCTCCTCAGAAAAGCTACCCTCCAGCAGCAGAACCAATTCTAGGAAAAGGAAGGATATCCTCTCACTGCTGTTGTTGCTTGTTGTCCTGGTAGCTGCTATCTTGCTGGCCCGTCGCTTAGATCCAGACACAACTCGAGAGTTTATAGCAAAACTAGGCCCATGGGCACCCCTTGCTCTGATCGGATTACGCTCCTTGAGTATTATTATTCCTGCCATACCTAGCACTGTTTACTCCATCCTGGCAGGAGCACTCTTTGGATTTGGGGCAGGAATCCTTTACATTGCAATTGCCGATTTTACCTCTTGTACACTTAACTTTTACCTGGCCAGAAAGTTTGGTAGAGGCCTAGTACAGCGAATGGTTGGGCGACAATGGATGTATAAAGTCGATGCCCTTTCAGCCAACTATCTGGAAAACAATATTTTCCTTACGGCCGGGTTTTTAATGACGGGCCTATTCGACTTTGTCGCCTACGCTGCCGGCCTAACTCAAATGAAATGGCAGAACTTTCTTCTCGCGCTAGCTTTGGGCATTGCCGTCTCTACACCCCCAGTAGTAGCTCTGGGGGCAGGGATCCTAGAGCAGGGAAGGTGGCTGCTGGGCTTTGCTCTGCTGGGAATGTTTGCTTTAGCAATGCTAACCGGCTGGCTGAGTAAAAGGCGGCGTTCTTAATTTGCCTTTAATAAGGTCAGGACAAAAGCAAGGTCAGCAGTGGCTTCTAACTCCCTTCCTCAGCGCTTTGCCAATTGAATAGCCGTGTAGCCAAGGCCTGAGGCAAGCTCTAGCACTGTTTCTCCTCGGCCGAGTGCTGCGTGTGCCCCTACTGGCCTTGCGTTGCAGAGCCGCTCTCAACCGGGAGTAGTGGTCTCTGACCTGGTTCAACTGCTGTCCATTCCAGTTATCCCCCTCAGAGGTGTGGGCAATATCTCTCCTACCTAAATCCACGCCCATTGCTTTGACGGCGTGCTCCGGTTCCGGCACCTCAGACTCCACGCAAATCTGGATGTAGTAAGAACCGTCTTGGCGTTTGATGAGCGTGGCCGATTTGGGATTGGTGCCTGCTAACATCCCACACTGGTAGGAGCCAACATCCAGCTCAAAACGCTCGCGTCCCTCAACGGTGGTCGGCGATACTGTCCAGTCCCTCTCACGGAAAGAGAAGATTCGGGCATCGTAGGTAACAAAAACAAAGCCAGACTTGAACGCTTTAACTGGACGATTCTTTTGCTGGGCAACCTTGCGGGCACCGGCCAACCTTCTGCATACCTGTTGGGCTAAGTTGCTGGATAGCCCAAAGCGGGTACGAATTTCGCGGTAGCAAAGAGATTGAAGCTTGACGGCGTTGACTATCTTCTCTGGCGTGTTTTGGTTGACCCAGTAAGGCCTCCGGCCCGCTGGCGCGAGGAGTGCTTGTGCAAAAGCCGACAAGGTTGCCTCTCGCTTCACGGCTTGCAAAGCAGATACCTTGAGCTTGCAGGAGATAGTCAGAACTTGAGCCACCTCACAATTATCCGTCGTCCGCTGCGTCGTCTTCTCCAGATGTTCATGCTGGGATTGGCCTCTCTTTGGGCAGCGAGCTTTCTGGCTTTTCCCACCGGTCTAGTTGGATCCCAGCCATTGTCCCCGCAAGCGGGTGGCGAAACAACCCCTTGGAAAGCACCTCAACAGCCAACAGCTCAGGCGCTCTGAGCCCATGCGCGGCCCAGGCCGAGAGAGCGGTGCCGCCTGTGCCCGTTAAAGTTTTCCGGAAGCCAAAGGGATCCGGGGGCGAAAATCCACTAGTCTATTGGCAATCTGGCTTTGGCCAGAACTGTCTAGCCAATTGCTGAGGTGCAACTGTGGAAACGGCCATCGAGTGGATTACCGCCCATGAGATTCTCGACTCCCGTGGGCAACCGACCCTAGAAGCTTTGGTGGGCCTGGCCAATGGGGCCACCGGCTTGGCCCAGGTGCCCAGTGGTGCTTCAACCGGCACTTTTGAGGCCCATGAGCTGCGGGACGGGGATCCCAAGCGCTACGGCGGCAAGGGCGTGCTGAGGGCGGTGGAAAACATTCTTGGCCCCATCCAGTCGGAGCTGCAGGGAGAAGATGCCCTCAACCAGGCCCGCATCGACCAGTTGATGATCGATCTGGATGGCACCCCCAACAAGTCGCAACTGGGAGCCAACGCCATCTTGGTGGTCTCTTTGGCCACGGCTAAGGCGGCTGCTAGTGCAGTGGGTCTGCCCTTGTACAGGTACCTGGGTGGACCCTTTGCCAACCTGCTGCCAGTACCCCTGATGAATGTACTCAACGGCGGTGCCCACGCCGATAACAACCTCGATATCCAAGAGTTCATGCTGGTGCCTAGCGGGGCACCCAGCTTTCGCGAGGCGCTGCGCTATGGGGCGGAGGTGTTTGCAGCGCTCAAACAACTGCTGCGGCAGAAGGGGCTGTCCACTGGGGTGGGGGACGAAGGCGGGTTTGCCCCCGATCTCCCCTCCAACGCAGCGGCTCTGGATCTGTTGATGACGGCCATTGAACGGGCGGGCTACAAGCCGGGGGAAGACATTGCCTTGGCCTTGGACGTGGCCGCCAACGAGCTGCTGCAGGATGGACAGTACCACTTTGAGGGCAAAGCCCGCAGTGCTGAGCAGATGGTGGACTACTACGAACAACTGCTGGCCAACTACCCCATCGTCTCTCTAGAGGATGGGCTGGCGGAGGAAGATTGGGCCGGCTGGCAGGCCATGACCGCTCGGCTGGGATCGCGGGTGCAACTGGTGGGGGACGACCTGTTTGTGACCAACCCAGCCCGGCTGCAGAAAGGCATCGACAGCGGCGCCGCCAACGCCATTTTGATCAAGCTCAACCAGATTGGCACGCTGACGGAGACCGTCTCAACCGTGCAACTGGCCGTTCAGGCCGGCTTTCGCACCATCATCAGCCACCGCTCCGGCGAAACAGAAGACACCACCATCGCCGACCTGGCAGTGGCTACCCGCGCCGGACAGATCAAAACCGGATCCCTCTGCCGCAGCGAGCGCATTGCCAAGTACAACCAACTGCTCCGCATCGAAGACGAGCTGGGGGAAGCAGCCGTTTATGCCGGTCGGGTGGGCTTGGGGCCTAGGGCTGTGCCGGCGCAGCATCGCTAGTCTGTCTGGATTCCCAGCACCTGCACCAAAAAGGCCCAGCGGTCGGCGGTCTCTTCAATGAGCTTGCTGGTGGGCTTGCCAGCCCCATGGCCGGCTTTGGTGTCGATGCGAATGAGGATGGGCTGGGATCCCCCCTGGGCCGCCTGCAGGGCAGCAGCAAACTTGAAGCTGTGGGCCGGCACCACCCGGTCGTCGTGATCTGCTGTGGTGATCAGGGTGGCGGGATAGGCGGTGCCGGGCTTGAGGTTGTGCAGGGGGGAATAGGCGTAGAGGGCCTTGAATTCCTCCGGGTCTTCCGGGGATCCGTACTCCGAGACCCAGGCCCAGCCGATGGTGAACTTATGAAAGCGCAGCATGTCGAACACCCCCACAGCGGGCAGGGCCGCGGCAAAGAGATCCGGCCTCTGGGTCAGGCAGGCCCCCACCAAGAGGCCGCCGTTGCTGCCGCCGGCGATGGCCAACTTGGAGGGATTGGTGTAGCCATGGGCGATTAGCCACTCAGCCGCGGCAATGAAGTCGTCAAAGACCTTTTGCTTGTTGAGCTTGGTGCCCGCCTGGTGCCAGGCTTCCCCATATTCGCCGCCGCCGCGCAAATTGGGCTGGGCGTAAACCCCTCCCATCTCCAACCAGGCCACCAGGCCCACCGAGAAGCTGGGGGTTAGAGAGATGCCGAAGCCGCCGTAGCCGTACAGCAAGGTGGGGTGATCCCCTGTCCGCGCTAGGCCGCGGCGGTGGACAAGGAACATGGGAATGCGGGTGCCGTCTTTGCTGGCGTAGAACACCTGCTGCACCTCATAGGCGTGGGGATCGAAATCCACCTGCGGTTGGCGAAAGAGGGTGCTCCTGCCAGTGGTGAAGTCGTAGCGGTAGATGGTGGGCGGGGTGGTGAAGCTGGTGAAGGTGTAGAAGGTCTCGGTGTCGTAGCGCTTGCCAGCAAAGCCGCTGGCGGATCCCAGCCCCGGCAGAGGGATCTCCCCCAGGTAGGTGCCGTCTAGGGCAAAGGTCTTGATCTGGGTGTGGGCGTCTTTGAGGTAGAAGGCAACAAATTGATTGTGGATGAGGCTAACCCCCTGCAGGGTCTCCTCAGCCTCAGGGATCACCTCTTGCAGGTGCCCTGGGTTGTCGAGATCAAGGGCCACCAGTCGCCGCCGCGGAGCCTGGAAGTCCGTCAGCAGCCAAAAGCGGGAGCCGTCGTTGCCGACAAAGCTGTACTCGGCCTGGAACTCGCAAATGAGCTCCACCACCGGCGAGTTGGGATCCCGTAGGTCTTTGTAGAAGAGGAGGTTTTTGGGATCCGTGCCCCGCCAGACGGAGATGATGAGGTAGTTGCCATCTTCGGTAACCCCGCCAGCAAAGCCCCACTCTTTTTGGTCGGGGCGGTGATAGATCAAGACATCTTCCGACTGGGGGGTGCCGAGGCGGTGGTAGTAGAGCTTTTGGAAGTAGTTGGTACTTTCGTACTCGCTGCCGGGGGGTGGCTCGTCGTAGCGGCTGTAGAAAAATCCCTGCCCATCCCGTGTCCAGCTGGCCCCAGAGAACTTAATCCAGCGCAGGTGATCCGGCAGGTCTTCTCCAGTTTCGATGTCCCGCACCTTCCACTCCTGCCAGTCGGAGCCGGAGCGGGAGAGGCCATAGGCTAGGTAGCGCCCGTCGCGGCTGATGGCAATGCCTGAGAGGGCTACAGTGCCGTCTTCCGAAAACGTGTTGGGATCCAGCAAAACCCGGGCTTCGCCCTCCAGGCTTTCTTGGGTATAGAGAACGCTCTGGTTTTGCAGGCCGTCGTTTTTGAAGTAGAAGTAGCGGCCGCCCTCTTTGAAGGGCTGGCTGTATTTTTCGTAGTTCCAAAGTTGGGTCAGGCGCTCCAGGAGCCGCTGCCGCGCCGGGATCCGCTGCAGATAGTCAAAAGTTAGCCGGTTTTGCGCCTCGATCCAGGCCCGCGTCTGCTCAGAATCCAGATCTTCCAGCCAGCGATAGGGATCCGGCACCGGCTGCCCATGGTAGACATCGACAACGGTGGGATCCGGATGGCTGGGCGGGTAGTTAAACATAGGGACGGAGCAGCGAAAGGCCAATTCCACTATGGCAGAGGGAAGAGCCGGCAACCCACCCCAAGACCTGAGCCTCGAATGTCTGGGGGAGCAAGCCTCGCTATAGTGGAAGCCGAGTTGTGCAGGTGGGTTTCGTGCTTCAGGGTTCCCCTTCCTCTCAGCGTTCCCAGGTCGAACGGATTGGCGCCTATCCCTGCGGCCAGGGCCACTACCGCTTCTCGGTGTGGGCGCCCTTGGTCGAACACGTGGAGCTAAAAGTCATTAGCCCCGTCCAACAGGTCATCCCTCTGACCCAGGATGGGCAAGGCTACTGGCAGGGTGAAGTGGAGGGGATCCCACCGGGGCCGGTGGACTACCTCTACCGCCTACACACCTCAGGGGGGGTGGTGGAGCGGCCGGATCCGGCTTCCCGCTGCCAGCCCTACGGCGTCCATGGCCCTTCGCGGGTGGTGGATCCTCACTTCGACTGGCAGGATCAAGCCTGGAAGGGGATCCCGCTCTCCCAGTGGATCCTCTACGAGCTGCATGTAGGCACCTTTACCCCGGAGGGCACCTTTGCCGCCCTGATCCCCCGCCTGCCGCAACTGGTGGAGCTGGGGGTCAACGTGCTGGAGCTCATGCCGGTGGCCCAGTTTCCGGGGGAGCGCAACTGGGGCTATGACGGCGTCTACCCCTATGCCGTGCAGGTTAGCTATGGAGGAGCAGCGGGCCTGAAGGCGCTGGTCAATGCCTGCCACCAGCAGGGCTTGGCTGTCATTTTGGATGTGGTCTACAACCACCTGGGGCCGGAGGGGAACTACCTGCGGGACTTTGGCCCCTACTTTACCGACAAGTACCGCACCCCTTGGGGGGAGGCCCTCAACTTCGACGACCGCTATTCCGACGGCGTGCGGGAGTTTTTCCTGCAAAATGCCGAATACTGGCTAGAGGAGTTTCACCTAGACGGCCTGCGGCTGGACGCCGTGCATGCCATCTACGACTTCAGCGCCCACCCTTTTTTGCAGGAATTGGCAGAGCGGGTGGAGGCCCTGGAGGCGCGCACAGGCTGGCCCAGGGTTCTGGTAGCCGAAAGCGACCTCAACGACGTCCGCCTCATCACCCCCCGCGAGCAAGGGGGCTACGGCCTAGATGCCCAGTGGTGCGACGATTTCCATCACTCAGTTCACACCCTGCTTACTGGAGAAAAGACAGGCTACTACCAGGACTTTGGCCAATTGGAGCACCTGGCCAAGTCCTACCGCGAGAGCTACGTCTATTCCGGCCAGTACTCCCGCTACCGGGCCCGCCGCCACGGCAATTCCGCTCTCGCTAGGCCAGGCTCCCAGTTTGTAATCTGCATCCAAAACCACGACCAGGTGGGCAATCGCCGGCTGGGGGAACGCCTCAGCCAGCTCACCTCCTTCGCTGGCCTGAAGTTGGCCGCCGCTGCTCTGCTGCTGGCTCCCATGCTGCCACTGCTGTTTATGGGGGAAGAGTATGGGGAGGTGGCCCCGTTTCTCTACTTCATTAGCCACGGGGATCCCGACCTGGTGGAAGCGGTGCGGCAGGGACGCCGCCGCGAGTTCAGCGCCTTTGCCTGGCAGGGGGAGGTGCCGGACCCGCAAGCGGAAGAGACCTTCCTGCGCTCCAAGCTCAACTGGGAGCTGGGCACTGCTGGCCACCACCAGGTCTTGCGGCGGTGGTACCAAACCCTCATTCACCTGCGCAAGACCCTGCCGCCGCTGCAAAACCTGGAGCGGAGTTCGGTGGGGGTGGAGCTGTTTGCTCCAAGCGGCCTGGCCCTGCACCGCCACCAGGGATCCCAAGCCGTTCTGGCCCTGTTTAACTTCAGCTCCGACCAAGCAGCCACCTACGCCCCATGGCCCAACGGCCGGTGGGAGAAGCTTCTAGATAGCGGCGACGCCAAGTGGCTGGGCCAGGGATCCTCCCTGCCGGCAAAAAACCAAGGGGATCCCGTTGAGGTGCCGCCCTATGGGGTGGTGGTCTACAGCCAGTAATCCCGACCGCAGCCGTAGCGCCAGGCCTCGCGCCGCCGGTTCCAGAAGTAGTCTTGCGGGGCCCCTTCCAGGCGGTCGGCTAGCCTTTGCAGGAGCTCGTAGAGGCCAAGGGTGGCAAAGTGGCCCGCCCAGGCCACCAGCTCCGGCAACCCCAACCGGGGCAAAAGCGCGGCCACCAGGGCTGGATCTTGCCTCATCACCCCCCACAGTGCCTGGGCCAAGCCGCCAAACTGCACCACATCCTGCAAAAAGGGCCGCACCACCTGGGGGCCGGCGGCAACCATGGCTGCAAACACTCTGCTCAACAGGCGGTTAATGCTGTTGGGATCCCAGTTTTTCTCTCCCAAGGGAGGGATCATCGCCTTTTGAAAAAGCCAGGTTACCGCCAAGTTGGGCTGGTAGGGCTGCAGCAGGGCCAGGGCCGCCTGCTCCAACTGCCGCTGCACCAGCGCCTCGTGGATCCCCTGCTGCAGGCGATCCAGATGGCGCAACATCGCCCCAAAGCCGCCAAAGCTCAAAGGCGACTGGCTGCCGCTGCTGTCTCCTACCGCCAAGAGGCGATCCCAGGGCAGTTGTAGCGGGCTGCGGCGGTAGGCGGGGAAGACGCCACACAGCTTGCGCACCCAGCGGATCTGGGCCAACTCGGCCCCCTGGTAGGCAGGGAGCAGCCGGCAGTAGTCCTGCCAGAGCTTCTCCAAACTGGGTCGGCGGGGATCCCGGTCGCAGTAGGTAAAGAGATAGGTGGTGCGGCCATCGCGGGCGGGGAAAGCCTCCCAAAAGGGCTGGTAGCCCTCCTGGGCGGGGGTAAAGCTGTAGAACAGATCCCCAGTGGATTGCTCCGGCAGCCCCTGGGCGCAGGATCCCACCACCAGACAGACACTGTCCGGCGGCTGCCCTTGGCGGGCCTGGGCCGCAATGGGGGAGCGGTGCCCCATGGCATCCAGCAGCAGTTGGGCGCTGAGCTGGCCGGTGGTGGTCTGAATGCAGATCCCATCGGGGTGGACCGTGGCGCCTAGAAACCCGGTTTGCTCCCGCACCTGGCCCCCCCAGGCCAGAAAATGCTGCTTGAGGAACTCTAGCAAGCTGACCGGATCCACGCCTACGTTCAGTACCCCTTCCACCCACCAGG
>NZ_JANSIZ010000088.1:0-8654 GCF_047462315.1 Synechococcus sp. H60.2
GCCTGGCGCCTTTTTGTATACTCCCCAGGTGGGTGGATGGGCATAACGGTATTAACTTTGCCCCAAGCAGGGCGGCCTAGGCATCCACCATGCGACCTTTTTCGGGGAAAAGGCCGCGGGGGCGCACCTGCAAAAAGGCCACAATTAAGGCAAAGACCATCACCTTAGCCATGCTGGTGGTGGCAAAAAAGTTGAGGGTATCGGTCAGGATCGGCACGTTGGGAAAGATCAAAGCCAGCGTCCCGGAACCGATGACAAAGTTGGCAATTCCGATCCCCAGTGCCGCCACAATGCTGCCCAGGAGCTTGCCCACACCCCCCACGACAACCACCATGAAGGTATCCACGATGTAGTTCTGGCCGGTATTGGGCCCCACGGATCCCAGCAGGCTGACGGCCACGCCGGCTACTCCTGCCAGACCCGAACCCATGGCAAAGGTGAGAGCATCCACCATTTGCGTGGGGATCCCGACACAAGCGCTCATGGCCCGATTTTGGGTGACGGCGCGGATGCGCAACCCCCAGCGGGTGCGTTGCAAGAAAAAGTACAGCCCCAGGATACAGACAACGGTGAGGGCGATGATGAACAGGCGAGTATTGGGCAAAAACAGGTTGCCCACCGGGATCCCACCCCGCAGCCAGCGAGGAGCGGTCACGTCTCTATTTTGGGCCCCAAACCAGGGCTGGGTGACGGCCAGGGCATAGGTTTGGGCCAGAACCCGCCCGCCTACTGCCACAATGGCCGTAGAAAGCACCAACAACAACGTCAGCACCCAGCCTTTGAGTCGCGGCCAATCGGCCCGTTTTGCCAAGAGCCACCAGCCGCCAAAAAAGAGCACCGCAAAGGCCCCCAAGCGGAAAGCCAACACCCAATTGACGCTGCGCACGAACTGCTGCAGGATCAGGCTCACGCCCCAGGTGGCCAAAAGGGTTTCCAGCGGCCGCCCATACAAAAAGCGAATCACCCCCCGCTCCAGAGCCAGACCCGCCAGGGCCGTGACGACAAAAGCGGCAACCAAGGCTGGAAAGATATACAGATCCCGCCAGGGATCCCCCAATTGTCGGAAGGCATTTTGCATAACAAAGGTGGTGTAGGCCCCCAACATCATCAGCTCCCCATGGGCCATATTGATCACCCCCATGAGGCCGAAGACAATCGCCAGGCCCAGAGCGGCTATCAGCAAAACGGTGCCAATACTGATGCCGTTAAACAAGCTATCCAAAAGCAAGGTCATCGGCAGGGGATCCTCCTTCTTTACCAGTTGACTGGGGACGCGCTTCCAACTCCAGGACGGGATCCCCAACTCACCCGCAAGGGATCCCGCACCCAGCGCTCAACAGGGCTAGCTGACTTTGAAGCGACCGCCTTTGGCCGGATCCGACCAGTCGCAGGCAAAGCCCTTGGTTTCCGCCACAAACTGGTTCCAGGGCTGTGGCTCCACAGCGTCTGTAGAAAAGATGACATCAAACAGCCCATCAGAGCGCACCTGGCCGATCCGCACGTACTTGGTCAGGTGGTGGTTGGTGTTCATCGTCACCAGACCCTCTGGGGCATCAAAGGTTTGGCCGTAGGCTGCTTGGCGCACCGCGTCGATCTCCACGGTTCCCGCTTTTTCCACCGCCTGCTTCCAGATGTAAACCATGATATAGGCCGCTTCCATCGGGTCGTTGGTGACGCGGTTTTGGCCGTATTCTGCCTTGAAGGCTTCCACAAACTTCTTGTTGGCAGGCGTATCCACCGTCATGAAGTAGTTCCAGGCAGCGTAGTGGCCTTCTAGGAACTCGGAGCCAATCGCCTGCACCTCTTCTTCGGCAATGCTGACGGACATAGAGGGATAGCGATCCGGCTCCAGACCGGCTGCTTTCAGTTGCTTAAAGAAGGCCACATTGCTGTCGCCATTCAGGCTGTTGTAGATCACGCCGCCGTTGGGAAGAGCGGCACGGATTTTGCTGATAATGGGAGTCACTTCGGTGTTGCCCAGAGGCAGGTAATCTTCTCCCACAACCTTGCCGCCCAGGGCCTCTAACTGGGCCTTGATGATGGTGTTGGCCGTGCGGGGGAAGACATAGTCGGATCCCACCAGGAAAAACTCTTTGCCCTTGTTCTTGAGCAGCCATTCCACAGAAGGCTCGATCTGCTGGTTGGGGGCAGCGCCGGTGTAGAAGATGTTTTTGGAGCACTCTTGTCCTTCGTACTGTACGGGATACCAGAGCAGGTGTTGCTTGGATTCAAATACCGGCAAAACTGCCTTGCGGCTGGCCGAGGTCCAACAGCCGAATACCGTTGCCACCTTGTCCACATCGATCAATTTGGTGGCTTTCTCGGCAAAGGTTGGCCAATCGGAGGCGCCATCCTCGATGATGGGCTCGATCTGCTTGCCCAAAACCCCACCGGCGGCATTGATCTCTTTAATGGCTAGCTTTTCCGCATCCACCACACTGGTTTCCGAAATGGCCATCGTGCCGCTGAGGGAGTGCAAAATGCCAACGCGAATAGTCTCTCCCTGAGCATAGGCAGGCACAGACCGCTTCACCCAGATCTGCGGCCCTAAGGCAGCGCCGGCTCCGGCCAGCGCGCCCATTTTCAGCACTTGACGACGATTAAAAGATTGAGCCATCGGTAAACTCCGAAACGAGGTGAGTGCAAAGGATGTAGCGAAGTGTGGTTACAGCAGCCTGGCTAACGGGGGGAAGCACTCAGCTCATCACCTTGCCCATGGATCAGCTTGCCCAACTGCGCTCGGCTGAGGTTTTCACTAATGCCTTCCCAACATCAACAGGGGGAAAAGCCAGTTCTGCAGTCGAGAGAGCGTCGTGCGCCCCTGTTGCCTCGACGTGTTTTATCAAACCCATTCAGCCAGGAAGAAATTGTGTTGTGAGATACTTTTTTCCAGAATCTGAGCCTGTTCTCCCCAAGCTCCCAGGATCCCTTGCTCTCGGCATAATGGAGATTTCGAGGTTGAAAATTGATGGCTTATGGTGCAACAGGCTGGCTATGGATCTTGGCGATCCCCAATTACCGCTGACCTGGTGGTGGCCGGATCCCTACGCCTAGGGCAACCGGCTTGGGACAAGGGGGATCTCTACTGGACGGAGGGCCGCCCGCAGGAGAAGGGGCGAAATGTACTGATGCGGCGAGCTGCCGACGGGACGGTGCAGGAACTGACGCCAGCACCCTTCAACGTGCGCACGCGGGTGCATGAGTACGGCGGCGGCGCCTACTGGGTCTCCGAGGGGGTGGTGTATTTCTGCAACTTTGCCGATCAACGGCTGTACTGCCTGCTGCCGGAGTTGGCTCCCCAGCCCCTCACCGAGCCCGGCCCCTACCGCTATGCCGACGGGGTGGTGGACAGGAGGCGCCGGCGCATCCTCTGCGTGCGCGAGGATCACAGCCGCCAGGGAGAGCCGGAAAATACCCTGGTTGCCATCGATCTAGAAAGCGGATCCCAGCAGGTTTTGGCCAGGGGCCACGATTTCTACGCCAGCCCGCAACTGAGCCCAGACGGTCAGATCCTGGTGTGGCTGGCCTGGGATCACCCCCAGATGCCTTGGGACGGCACGGAGCTGTGGCGGGCGGAAGTGGCTCCTGACGGCAGCTTGGGAGAACCCCAGAAACTCGTTGGTGGCCCGGCTGAGTCCATTTTCCAGCCCCAGTGGTCGCCGCAGGGGGAGCTTTACTTTGTTTCCGACCGCAGCGGCTGGTGGAACCTCTACCGCTGGGATCCCCAGGGCCCCATTTCCCTCTGTCCTATGGAAGCAGAGTTTGGCGAGCCCCAGTGGGTGTTTGGCCTGAGCACCTACGGCTTCTGTGGGGATGGGCAAATCCTGGCCATCTATCGACAAGAGGGGCTCTGCCACCTGGCGCTTTTGGATCCGCGTTCAGGACAGAGGCAGGAGCTCCCCATACCCTACACCGAGCTCCACAACCTCCAAGTTAGCGGCGAAAAAGCTGCCTTCCTGGCCGGATCCCCCAGCGAAGCCATGGCCTTGGTCGGTCTGGACTTACCTTCTGGCCAAGGGGAGGTGGTGGCCCGTTCTAGCAGCGTGGCAATAGATCTGGAGTATTTGTCGATCCCTGAGCCCATCACCTTTCCCACTTCTGGCGGGACAGTGGCCTACGGCTTCTTCTATCCTCCCAAGAACCGCGACTTTGTGGCCCCTGCCGGCGAAAAGCCGCCCCTGCTGGTGAAAAGTCACGGCGGGCCCACGGGAGCAACAGCAGCCGTGCTTGACCTGGGGATCCAGTACTGGACCAGCCGCGGGATTGCTGTTTTGGATGTCAACTACCGCGGCAGCAGCGGCTATGGACGGGCCTACCGGGAGGCCCTCAAGGGCCAATGGGGCCTTGTGGACGTGGAAGATTGCATTGCTGGAGCCCGATTCTTGGCCCAACAGGGCCGGGTTGATGGCGAGCGATTGCTCATTCGCGGCAGCAGCGCCGGCGGCTACACGACCCTGGCAGCTTTGACGTTTCACAGGGTTTTCCGCGCCGGCGCCAGCTACTACGGCATCAGTGACCTAGAAGCGCTGGCCCGGGAAACTCACAAGTTTGAGTCCCACTACTTGGAGAGCTTAATTGGCCCCTACCCCCAACGGCAGGATCTCTACCGAGAGCGCTCTCCCCTCCACCACCTAGAGGGTCTCAACTGCCCGATCATTTTCTTTCAAGGCCTAGAGGACGCCATCGTTCCTCCCAACCAAGCGGAGAAGATGGTAGCTGCCCTGAAGGCCAAAGGGATCCCGGTGGCCTACGTGCCCTTTGAGGGAGAGCAGCACGGCTTCCGCCAGGCGGCCAACCTCAAGCGGGCGCTGGAGGCAGAGCTTTACTTCTACGCCCAGATCCTGGGGTTTCCCCTGCCAGAGCCCCTCGAGCCAGTTCCCATCGCCAACTGGAGTCCTCCCTGCCCTGGCTCGGCGCCTCCCCGTTGGGTATCCTAGTCAAGGAGCTGGGGGAGGGGGGCATGGGGAGCCTAACCAGCAACCTCTGGAGGCAATGGGTGGCCGCGGCCTTAGCAGCAGGCGGAGTCCTGGGCGGTGCCCTCTGGGGCTTTTACACTTCTTCCTGGGCAGAACCCGTTGAGATGGCGGCGGTGCCGCCGGAATCTCCAAGCTCGACTTCTGGCGCTGCCTTTTTGCGCGCCTACAAAGCCCTCCAGGGCGGCCAAGCCCAAGCGGCCTTGGAGTCCTTACAAGGCTTGGAAGAGAAGCTGCCAGTTCTCACTGATGAAATTTGGAAGCTCAGGGCCCAGGCCTATGAAAAGCTGGGGGATCGAGAAACTGCCCGCCAAATCTGGTGGCCCAAGATCTTGCGGGAGTATCCCCACAGTCCTGTAGCCGCCTATGCCCTGTGGGGAATGGGCCAGGTGGAGCAACTGCGACGGCAATTTCCCACTCACCCCTTGACTGCTCGCGCCCTCCAGCACTTGCTGCAGCAGCATCCCGACCGCTACGACCTACTGCGGGATCTGGCCCAACATCACCCGCAAACCCCTGGGTTAACGCCCCTCTTGGATCGCTGGCGCCAAGCCCAGGAGGGATCCCTCACAGCCTCCGACTGGCAGATCCTGGCCGATGCCTACTGGGAGCAGCGGGAGTACGGCAAAGCCGCCCGCGCCTACAAACACGCCCCTGCTACCCCCCAGAACCTCTACCGCCAGGGCCGCAGCCACCAAATCTCGCGGGAGTTTCCCCAGGCCAGGGCCGCCTACCAAGCGCTGCTGGCGCAATTTCCCGAGGCTGCCGAGGCCTCCCTCACCCAGCGTCGCCTGGCCGAGCTGAGCGACCTGCCGACAGCCCTTCAGTTGCTCCGACAGGTGGGATCCGGCTCGAATCCAGAGGCCCCAGAGGCCCTGCTCAGCCTCAGCCAGCTTTATGAGCGCAACGACAGCCCGCAGTCGGCCCAGGCGGTGCGGCAGACCCTTTGGGAGCGTTTCCCGGCCAGCGAAGCAGCGGCCAACGCCGCCTGGACGGTGGCTTGGCGCCAGGCGCAAGCGGGCAATCTCAGCCAAGCCATTGCTCTGGCCCAGCAGATTGGCTTGGCCCAGCAGGATACGGAAATGGGGGCGCAACTGCTCTACTGGGCAGGCAAATGGCGGGAACGCCTGGGGGATAGGGCGGCGGCACGGCAAACCTATCAGCAGGTGCTGCGGCAGTTTCCCCACACCTACCACGCCTGGCGGGCAGCGGCGCAACTGGGCTGGCCAGTAGGAGATTTCTCCAGCGGCCGCCAAAGGGTTGAGGTGGACTTTCAGCCGGTGCGCCAACCGTTGCCAGGGGTCTCTGAGGCCACGCAAACTTTGCATCTCATCGGCGCCAGCCAACTGGCCTGGGAGCGCTGGCAGGGGGAAACGGCCCTGCGGCAACGGGATCCGCGCCAGATGAGCGTGGCCGAGCGCTTTGCCAGCGGCATTTTGCGCAACAACGCTGGCGAACACCTCCAGGGGATCAACCAGGTGGCTGCTTTGCGCTTCAGCGCCGAGCCTGACCCGCTGCTGCAGAGCTTGAGGCAGCGCCAGGATTTCTGGCAGGCCGTCTACCCGCTGCACTACTACGCCGACCCGGAGAACACGTGGGAGGGAGATCCCTATGCCCGGCCTGGGCTGGCCTACTGGTCGCGGCAGTTTAACCTGAATTCCCTGATGGTGGCAGCCTTGATCCGCCAGGAATCCCGTTTTGAGCCGGAGATTGTCTCGGCCTCGGGAGCGCTGGGCTTGATGCAGGTGATGCCTGCCACCGGCCGCTGGATTGCCCAAAAAGTTAGTCTAGCCCAGTACAGCCTCACCAACCCTGCCGACAACCTGCGCCTGGGATGCTGGTACTTTGACTACACCCACCGCACCTATCAAGACAACACCCTGCTGGCCCTGGCCAGCTACAATGGCGGGCCTGGCAATGTCGCCAGATGGCTAGGCCGCTTCGGCTTTGAGGATCCCGATGAATTTGTGGAGCGGATCCCCTTTGCCGAAACCCGTGGCTATGTCAAGTCTGTCTTTGGCAACTACTGGAACTACTGGCAGCTCTACACCCCAGAGGGGCGCACCTTGGTCAGCCAGCGCCTCCGTCAGCGTCCTGGCTAACCAACTCCCTCGACTGCGGCTAGGATCGGTGCCGAGAAGAGGTCAGCCGTTCTCCCAGCAATTGCAGCGAGTAGGCTGCCAGCCCCAGGCCCACCATGACAAACATGAAGGTGATCAGGGAAACGGATCCCACCAGCAGGTAGCGCACCAGAATGCTGATCCCCCGCGCCAGGGATCCGCTTTCCAGGTCGATTGGCGGCAGCTTGGCCAGCATCGAGAGCAGCAATTGTAGGAACCCATAGCCCAAACTGGCAGCAAAGGCAGCCCCCACAAGGGCGTTGAGGGGATGGGAGGAGGACGGCATGGGGCAGCACCGGAAAACTCACCATTATTGTAGGCTCCAGGTACAATATGAGCGTTTGTTCTGAGAACAAAATGATGGGGAGCGGGTCTGAAGCAGTTTCCCACTATGAAGTGTTGGGGGTTTCGGTGCTGGCGACGGCAGCGGAGATCAAGTCTGCCTATCGCCGTCTGGTCAAGTACCACCACCCCGACAGCCTCCTGGCCAAAAAAGATCGGGCTGCCGCTGAGCGTATTCGCCAGATCAACGCTGCCTATGCGGTGCTTAAGGATCCGCAAGCCCGCCGCGAGTACGATCGGCAACTGCGCTCCAATTACGCCCCGCCCCGCCCCCAGCCCACTGGCTCCCCATCAGAGACGGTCAGCCAGGAGGCTATTGCCCGCGAAGCCTGGATTCGGCAGGTCTACACTCCTCTGAACCGAGTTTTGGGGCCTTTACTGTCTTCCCTCAGGCCGCAGTTAAATGCCTTGGCGGCAGATCCTTTCGATCCCGATTTGCTGGAGGCCTTTGGCCTGTATCTGGAGGAGTGTACGCAGAAACTGACCCAAGCTCAGCAGATCTTT
This sequence comes from Synechococcus sp. H60.2, assembly GCF_047462315.1. Taxonomy (NCBI): domain Bacteria; kingdom Bacillati; phylum Cyanobacteriota; class Cyanophyceae; order Synechococcales; family Synechococcaceae; genus Synechococcus; species Synechococcus sp. H60.2. The sequence continues at coordinate 7,940 of NZ_JANSIZ010000088.1, forward strand.
CGCCGCCTTCCCAATCCCAGCAGCCTAGGGGGGGTGGCTTCTCGCCTCTACTATGCCCTCAACCACTTGGAAGATGCCCTGGAGGAGCTGAGCTATTTCCCGCTGAACTTCGACGATCGCCACCTGCACACCGGGCAAGAGCTGTTTCGACGGGCGGAAGGGTTGCGTCGAGAAGCCATGGACACCTACGCCCAGAGTTCGCCCTAGCGAGACCGGCTGCCGGGTGGAGAGGGGCGGGAATCGTAGGGGGTAGGAATGTACTGCACGGAAGGACGGCCTATGCTGGCTTGTGGGTAGAGATCCATCAGGGCGTAGATCTGGGGCGGCAACTCGGTGGAGATGGGCAGGCCCAGCTCCCGCGCTTCTTCAGCCGTAATCGGGTAGTCGTGGGTTACCCGCCCGCTGGTCAGAGCCTGGATGAGGGGCTCAACGCGTTCGGGGGCAATTTTGCGCTTGGGCACCTCGTCCTTGAGCAGCTCCCGCACAAAGTTCTGTACCTGTTGCATCGCTTTGCGGGCCAGATCTGCCAGGATCAGCGTCTGGTCGTCGATCTCGGCAATGGGTTTTTCCGCCACCACCTGCAAAATGCTGGCGGCAGCGTAGCCCCCTATCTGCGGATCGACCGGCCCTAGGACAGCAATGAACTACCCCACCGCGTAGGCGGGTGGGGTTTCCTCACCCGCTTGACAGCAGAGCTTTTGTCTCTTCTTCTGCC
>NZ_JANSIZ010000089.1:0-8390 GCF_047462315.1 Synechococcus sp. H60.2
AGCGATATATCCAGAATCAGTCAGGAGGCGCTATCCCTCCCCACCCGGGTGGGGAATCCCGCGCCTTACGTTGACCCGACGGAGCAACTTCCAGGGTCTTAGGAGTCATTTCAAGCTAGTTTAAGAGGTGCTCTTTGCTCTCCTCAGGTTGAGAGGCAGGGATCCAGAAGTTGCTCTGCAGCAGAGGCGCGCTGGTGGGGGATTCGCTCCCGCCTGCCGGTTCGAGGGTGATCCAAAGGCGGGTCGGCTGCTGGGAACGGGTGGGCTGGCTGAGCCATTGCAGGGATCCCTCGGCGTTGACGGTGAAGGTGCCGGCGCTTTCCAGCCGTCGTCCCCCTCCTTGCAGATCCGACTCCAGCCACAATTGATAGGTGCTGCCTGGGGGGGCAGGGGCCATATCTGAGGCCAAGAGCAGCACCTGCTTGGCACGGGGCGACCAGAGAGCTTGTACCAACAGGGGGTTGCGGAAGCTAGGGTCGCGTAGAAGGGTTCGCCGTACCTGCGGTTGTCGTTGCCACTCCTGATAGAGCCGTTGCATGGCTACCGGCTCCCCCTGCCAGCGCAGCCGCCAGTAGGCCGCTGTTATGGCCACCGCGTAGATCCCCAACGCTGCTAAGCCGACCCAGAGGAGGCGCCGCGGCCACAAAGGAGGTGCGACCCGGATGGAGGCAGGGGCGGGCAACCAGCTCCAGCGCCGCAAGCGTTCTTGGGCTTGAAAGGCCGTCAACTCGTAAAGCCACAGGGCCACCGAGCGATCCCGCTGCAGGTCAAAGGCCTCTGCATGTTTCCAGCAGAACGCAAACACCTGGCGCACCACCTCTTCGGCTTGGTGAGGCTGCTTGAGAGTGGACAGCGCGATCTCCAGCAGGCGCTTTTGGTAGCGATCCTTAAGTAAAAAGTGGCTGCGGCGATCCCGCAGTTGGATCTGGCGCATCAGCTCGAAATCGGTCGGCTCGACCATAGCTCTCCATCGGCTGCGCCTGTCCAGCCCGGCTTTGGGTCAAGCGGTAGCACCAGGCTGGTAGCTTTTTCAGAAATATACACCAGCCCTGGATCCGGCCCACTGGCAAGCCGACTTCCATTTTGTTGCGGCTGGTGCGGATCCCGCAGGGGTTGGCCGGGATCCCGGCCATGCGACTTGTTTTCTCAGCCAGCCAAGGACTCGTCTCCTACAAAACTTAAGGAGCCGACCCAAGCCGCCCTTTTTTTAGTTCTGAGGCTCTCAGGCGGCGTCCTTTTCTGCCTTCAGGGACTCCTTCCCGCTCACGCGATCGGCAGCGGCAACAGGTTCGTCATCGCTGCTGGGGTTGTTCATCTCTTGTTTGAAGCTGCGCAATGCTTTGCCAAAGGCGCTGCCCAACTCCGGCAGCTTCTTGGGGCCGAACACGACCACCGCGATTACCCCAATCACGGCCAGCTCTGGCAGACCCATGCCAAAGATGCTCACAGCCAGGATAGGTTCGCTCGACAGCAGGATAGCCATAAGTCCCCAAAACCCCAACAACAAAACAAGCCAACCAATCTCGCTGGCAAGGAGGAGAATTACCCCCTCCCAACTCTAGCAGGTTTTCCCAGGGGCAGAAAGGTTTGGCTGCTACCGCCATGGCTCCGGCAATCCCTGCGCTACCAAAAGTGGCAGCCGAGCACCGCTAGACTGAGATTGTTGCTTTATTGAAGCTTGCCGATGGGCTTTCTCCTGTCTGCCGAACAAGTGCTTCAGTTCGTCACCAACCAGTGGCGGGATCCCTATGCTGTTTTGGGGCCGCAGCAGATAGAGCAGGGGGAGGTGTCCTTCTGGCTGGTGCGCGCCCTGGTGCCCAATGCCAAACAGGTTTGGCTGGTGGAACGCGCCACTGGGCAGGCCCACCCGATGCAGCCGCTGCATCCAGAAACGTTGTTTGAGCTGCGCTTTGCGCCTGGCACGCCGGTTCCAGACTACTTTCTGCGGGCGCAGCGGGTTTGGGATCCAGAGGGCCAGCACTTGGAAGAGTGGGAGGATCCCTATCGCTTTCCCCTGGAGAAGGTCAACCACATCGGTGAGCTGGACCGCTACCTCTTCAACGAGGGCAACCACCACCGCATCTACGAGAAGTTGGGCGCCCATCCCATCAGCGTAGATGGGGTTCAGGGAGTCCACTTTGCCGTCTGGGCTCCCAACGCCCGCAATGTCAGTGTCATTGGCGACTTCAACCACTGGGATGGCCGCCAACACCAAATGAAGCGGCTGGGCGAAAGTGGCATCTGGGCGGTGTTCATCCCTGGTGTTGGGCCAGGAGCCGTCTACAAGTACGAGGTGAAAACTGCCTGGGGGGATATCTACGAAAAGTCAGATCCCTATGGCTTTCAGCAGGAGGTGCGACCCAAAACCGGCTCAATTGTAGCCGACCTCCACACCTATACCTGGCACGACCAGGAGTGGCTGGAAAAGCGGGCTGCCACCGACCCGCTGCGCTCGCCCATCTCGGTGTACGAGGTGCATCTGGGATCCTGGATGCACGCCTCAACGGAAGACCCCCCCGCCGATGGGCACCTGGTGCCGGTGGATCAAAAGCCCAACACCCGCTTTCTCACCTACCGGGAGCTGGCGGACAAGTTGATCCCCTATGTCAAGGAGCTGGGCTTTACCCACATCGAGCTCTTACCTGTGGCCGAGCACCCCTTCGACGGCTCCTGGGGCTACCAGGTTATTGGCTACTACGCGGTAACCTCCCGCTACGGATTGCCCCAAGACTTCATGTACTTTGTCGATCGCGCCCACCAGGAAGGGATCGGCGTCATTGTCGATTGGGTGCCGGGGCATTTCCCCAAAGATGGGCATGGGCTGGCCTTTTTTGACGGTACCCACCTCTACGAGTATGCCGATCCCCGCAAGGGCGAGCACAAGAGCTGGGGCACTTTGGTTTTCAACTACGGCCGCAACGAGGTGCGCAACTATCTAATAGCCAATGCCCTCTTTTGGTTTGACAAATACCACATCGACGGCATTCGGGTGGATGCGGTGGCCTCAATGCTCTATCTGGATTACGACCGCAAAGACTGGATCCCCAACTCCTACGGTGGGCGAGAGCATTTGGAGGCGATTGACTTCCTTCGCCAGCTCAACACCCTTATCTTCAAGTACTACCCTGGCGTTCTTTCCATTGCCGAGGAATCCACTGCCTGGCCAATGGTAACCTGGCCAACCCATGTGGGTGGTCTGGGCTTTAACCTCAAGTGGAACATGGGCTGGATGCACGACATGCTGAATTATTTTCGCATGGATCCCTGGTTCCGCCAGTTCCATCACAACCTAGTGACTTTCAGCCTCATGTATGCCTTTAGCGAAAATTACATGCTGGCTTTTTCCCACGATGAGGTGGTGCACGGCAAAAGCCACATGTTGGGCAAAATGCCAGGGGATGTGTGGCACAAGTTTGCCAGTTTGCGGGCCCTCTACGGCTACATGTTCACCCACCCCGGCAAGAAAACTTTGTTCATGAGCATGGAGTTTGGCCAGTGGAACGAGTGGAATGTTTGGGCAGATCTAGACTGGGAGCTGCTGCAGTATGAGCCCCACGCCAAGCTGCGCCACTACGTAGCCACCCTCAACCATCTCTTGCGCTCGCAGCCAGCTCTCTACACTCAAGACACCAAGCCAGAAGGGTTCCGCTGGATTGACTGCAGCGACCATCGGGGCATTATCTCCTTTATCCGCTATGGGGAGGATCCCAAGGAGTGGCTAGTGGTAGTCTGTAACTTTACACCGGTGGTTTGGCCGAATTACCGCATTGGCGTGCCGCAGCGAGGGTTTTACCAGGAACTGCTCAACAGCGACGCGGTGGAGTTCTGGGGCAGCGGCGTTGGCAACCTAGGGGGTAAGTGGACAGATGACTGGCCCTACCACAACCTGCCCTACTCGCTTGAGCTCTGTTTGCCTCCTCTTTCGACCTTGGTGCTGAAGTGGCAGCCGCCCCAGCCGGCTGAGAGCTCGACCTAAAAAGGGTATGCTGGAAGTACCGTCCTTCCCCTTAGGGCCATGCGAGATCTCCTGCGCGACATCCTTCGGGATTACTCCGGCTTGGTGGAACTGCGCTACCACAGCAAAGTCTTTCGCAGCGTTACGGCGGAAAAGGGCCGCATTGAGCGGACGGCGGTTCGGCGGCGCTCAGGGGTGGGGGTGCGGGTGCTGGAGGCCGGCACCTGGGGCTTTGCTGCCACCGGGGATCTCTCCCCAGCCGCCATTCGCAAGGCCATTGCCGAAGCCCAGCAGGCGGCCCGTGCCAGCGCCGACTGCCGCAAACAGAAGCTGAAGGCTTTGCCCAGCGTAGCCCTGGCCCAGGGAGAGTTCTGCGAGCCCGGCGTGGAGGAGGTGGTCAACAAGCCCCTAGAGGCCAAGATCCAGTTGGTTTTGGAAACGGAAGCCCAAGCCCGCAAGTCCTCTGCTCGCATTACCTCGGCCAGTTGCACCTACAACGAGATCTACGAGGAAAAAGCCATTGTTACTACAGATGGGGCGGATGTGGCCTTTCGTCTGGTGCGCCCTGAACTGCGGATCCAGGCGGTGGCCGAGGCGGATGGCCAACTGAGCAGCGGCGCCGAGTCCATTGGTGTTACCGGGGGGTGGGATTGCCTTTTTCGGACGGATCCCTTGCAGATGTCGGAGAAGGCGGCTGCCACCGCGGTCGATCTCCTCTCTGCAGGCTACGCCGAGGGAGGATGGGCCACAGTCATTTTGTCCCCTTCCATCGTGGGGCTGCTGGTGCACGAGGCCATTGGCCACACGGTCGAGGGGGATTTTGTCTTGGCGGGCTCGGTAGCAGCCGGCAAGCTGGGGCAGCGGGTAGCCAGCGAACTGGTTACCCTCAAGGACTCCGGCCGTTCGGAATTCATGCCAGGGGCAGGGGGAACGCTGCCGGTGGACGATGAGGGCGTTCCCACCCAAACCACCACCATCATCCAGAACGGCATCTTGGTGAGCTACCTGCACAACCGCGAAACGGCTGCCTACTTTGGCGTCGAGCCCACCGGCAACGCCCGCGCCTGGGAGTATGCCGACGAGCCGCTTATCCGCATGCGCAACACCTACCTTGAGCCGGGATCCCAAACCTTGGAGGAGATCCTTGCTAGCACACCTGACGGCTACTTCCTGGATGGGGCCAGGAATGGGCAAGCCGACTCCACGGGTGAGTTCATGTTTGGCGTGGAGCGGGCCTACCGCATTCGCAACGGCAAGCTAGCAGAGCTGCTGCGAGGGGTTACCATTACCGGCAATGCCTTTGAGGTGTTGCAGTCGGTGGATGCTGTGTCGCGGGATTTCCTGTGGGACTTGGGATCCGGCCACTGCGGCAAGGGTCAGCCGGCCAAGGTGGATGCTGGAGGGCCCTATATCCGCTGCCGCGCCATTGTGGGTGGCCGGCAGAGCGCTTAGCCTCCACCCCCTGCCGTTCTAGAGAGCAACTCTTAGAACCAGGCGGTCGGCTTCCCACTCGCGAAAGAGGCGGAGAACATGCTCGGCTCTCTCGGCGTGCTGGTTCAAAATCTCCGCGCCAGAGCGGGCCTGCTTGGCTAAGGGGAGCAGCAGCTCCACGACCTGGTAGCGGCTGGAGGCGATCATCTTGCCCGGGATCCGAGCAATGGGCCAGAAGATGTCCAACTTTTGGGTCACAATCTGGGCGGGATCCACCTTGCCCAGCAGATCCGAAAAGGGGATTTTGCGATCCCAGTAGCGCACCTGGCCGTGCTGGAGAAAGAGGGGGTTGAGCTGCCAACGGGAGCTGCGGAAAAACTCGGCTGTGAAGGGATCCCAGTTGGCCAGCTTCTTGCCCTGGTGGCAGCACCAAAAGAGATTTTGCGTGTGGTAGAGGGGCTCCAAGTACTCGATAACCCGCAGTTGGTCAATGCGGGAGAGGGCTTCGTAGCGGCGGTGGAACTCCGGGTGGGTGGCGGCAATTAAGGGCTTGGCATTCCAATAATCCAAGTAGGGGGCGACATCGATAAACTCCAGACCCGCCTGGGCCAAAAGGTCGGGGATCTCGCCAATGTCAAAAGGAATGTCGTTGGCGTGGAAGAAGTTGTCGACGATGTTTTCGTCTGCCGAGTAGTATTCCTCGTGGGCCTTGGCATGCCGGGCTAGCAGGGAATTGGGATGGGCTGCCTTTAACAATTGCCGCACAAATTCAATCTTTTCCGGCGTGGCCGGCGGAGTAATCCCCAGCAGCTCCAGAGCGCGGCGAATGCGGTAGACATGCCAACGGCCGGAACGGTTGTAGAGCATCAGCGCCATTACCCCCTCGGGAGCTAGGCGCGAGGCCAAGTTTCTCAAAGCCTTGACCGGATCGGCGGTGTGGTGGATCACCCCATAGGAGCTGATCATGTCGAAGCTCCCCTCCGGCCAAGTGGAGGGATCCATGAGATCCCCGTAGTGCACCGAGCAGTTGCGCAGGCCGTGGTACTTGATCCGTTTCTGGGCAATCTCTAGGGCCGGGCGGCTGAGATCGATCCCGACCACGGCGCCATAGCCGGGGTTGCTGGCGGCAATGCCGTGTACCTCCCAGCCGGTGCCGCAGCCAGCCACCAAAAATCTGGCCCCGGTCGGCTCTTGCAAAGTGCGGGTGCGGGCATATTGGGCGAGGATGTAGCTGCCTAGGCTGGAAAAGCCCTCAAAGGGCCGGTCGTAGGGAACGGGCGGGTAGGGAAACGCCTCGTACTGGGCCTGCACCGCCCGGGTAATCTCCGCTTCGCTGGCCAAAGCCACGTCCTCCCACCTCTTCCCCCCTATCCTATTAGACCAGCTTTGGCCGTCAAGTCGGCCCGTGTCGGTCGCCAGCAGGCCACGGCTAGGCTGCGGTTAAACTGTGGGCAGCTCGCCGGTAGGCTTCCTCCAGCGTCTCTGCCAGGGTGGGGTGAACATGCACCAGGCGGGCCAGCTCTTGCACCGTGGCGCGGCGGGCGATGGCCTGGGCCGCCTCGTGGATGAGATCCGCAGCATGGGGCCCAAAGATGTGGGATCCCAGCAGGAGACCCGTCTCCTTGTCAAAGACCAGCTTGACCATGCCCTCCGTCTCGCCAGAGGCAATGGCCTTGGAGTTGCCGCCAAAGTAGGTGCGCACCGTGCCCACGCTGTAGCCCTCGGCTTTGGCCTGGGGCTCGGTTAGCCCCACAAAGCCCATCTCCGGGTGGGTGAACACCGCTGCTGGGATGCTCAGGTAATCCATGTAAGCAGGGCGGCCACAGATGTTTTCCACCGCCACCCGCCCCTGGGCTGCCGCCGCGTGGGCCAGCATCAGCTTGCCCGTCACATCGCCAATGGCCCAGAGGTGGGGCAATTCCGTGGCCATACGGCTATCTACGGGTACAAAGCCGCGCTTGTCTAACTCCACTCCCAGCTCCGCCAGGCCCAGCCCCTCTGAGACCGGGGTCCGCCCAGCGGCCACCAGGCAGGCATCTACCTGCAGCGTTTCGCCGTTAGAGAGGTGGATCGTCACCGGCTGGCCAGGGATCACCTGCTTGGCCAGCACGCCCACATAGGTCTGGATCTGGCGGGGTTTGATCAGCACCCGCTGGGCCAGGCGGGCAATGTCGGGGTCAAAGGCCGGCATCAGGGTCTCCAGGGCCTCGATGAGAATGACCTGGGATCCCAGCGCCGTGTAGACGTCGGCAAACTCCTGGCCAATGTAGCCGCTGCCGATGATGGCCAGCCGCTCCGGGATCCACTCCAACCGCACCGCCTCGTTACTGGTAAACACCGTGCGGCCATCTACTTGGATCCCCGGGGGCACAAAGGGTTGGGAACCCGTGGCCAAGATAATGTCCCGCGCCGTGTAGGTTCGAGATTCCTTCTCCTCCTGGACTTCAACCATTTGGGATCCCGCCAGCCTGCCCCGTCCCCGCAGGAGTGTTACCCCCAGTTTCTCCAGGGAGCGGGTCATGTCGGCGCGGATCTTCTCCACCACCTGGGTGGCGTGATTGGCAATGGCCTCCCGGTTAGCCTGGACGGATCCCACTTGGATGCCCAGCCCAGCGCTGTGTTGCAGTTCCCGCAGGCGGCCGGAGGCGGCCAGCAGAGCCTTGGAGGGGATGCAGCCGCGGTTGATACAGGTGCCGCCCATTTCCGCACCTTCGACGATGGCGGTTTTGAGGCCGGATTCGACGGCATGCAGCGCTGCGCCGTGGCCGCCGACGCCGGCACCAATGATGATCAAGTCAAAATCGAAGCTCATGGCGAGACTTGGATAACCGGTGCCTCATTTTCTCATCTTGTTGGCCTTCCCAGGAACCTGGCTGAGAGCATCCAAACCATGAGGTAGCATAGGGTCGCCTGCCCAGTTGACAGGAGGCTGGCGGGGTGGGAACGGGGGGTGCGCATGGAACTGCAAGCTTTGATTTTCGACGTGGATGGCACGCTGGCGGAG
>NZ_JANSIZ010000090.1:0-8377 GCF_047462315.1 Synechococcus sp. H60.2
CCAAAGAATGGGTTGGCATTCCCTTCTCTCCTTCCTCTTAAAACCTGTACCCTATTTTAAATTAACAGGCTGTATCGGCTTCATCTTTTGGAACTTGTTCCAGAGGAGGTAGGGCAGCGAAGAAAGATCTGTTCAGCGCTACAGCAATTTTCTTTCGCCAACTGTGCAAGGTCCCACCTTTGTAAACAAGTTGAGGGACAAGCCTTTTTCGAGAGGATGAGAGATAGTTGACCGCAAGCTTCCTCTTAGCAGAGAACTCCGAGCCCAGAGGAAAGTCTTGGCTGGCTGATAACCTCAATATTAGCTTATAGAGTGCAGGAAACCTGCACTCTAAGCTCTTCTCAAGAGGAGAGCCCCCCTTTGCAATTATTGCGAATTGTTACGAGGCTGGCGTTATGCCCCCAGCAGGGATCCGGTTCTCTGGTAGAACGGGAAACAGGCGCTGGGGAAGAATGCCCATTCCCGGCCCACTTGCTTTTTTGCATTGCACAAGGGAGAGCGACTGCATGTTTACTCTGGTTAAGCCCATCACCCGCCACGTGACCCCTGCTGAGCTGGGGGGGCGCCGACTGATGAAGGTGGTGTACGTGGTGTTGGAGCCGCAGTATCAGAGTGCCCTGACGGCGGCGGTGCAGCGCATCAATGCCCAGAACCCCAAGCTGGCGGTGGAGCTGTCTGGCTACTTGGTGGAAGAGCTGCGGGATCCCGCGGGATATGAGGCTTTCCAGCGGGATCTGGAGGCGGCCAATGTCTTTATCGGCTCCTTGATCTTCATTGAGGACATTGCCCAGAAGGTGGTACAGGCAGTAGAACCCCTGCGGGAGCGGCTGGATGCGGTGGTGGTGTTCCCCTCCATGCCAGAGGTGATGCGCCTTAATAAGCTGGGATCCTTTTCCATGGCGCAACTGGGCCAATCCAAGAGCGCCATTGCCCAGTTCATGCGCAAGCGCCAACAGGGATCCAACTTCCAAGAGGGGATGCTGAAGCTGCTGCAGACGCTGCCCAAGGTGTTGAAGTACCTGCCCTTCGACAAGGCCCAGGATGCCCGCAACTTCATGCTCAGCTTCCAGTACTGGCTGGGCGGATCCCGCGAGAACCTGGAGAACTTTTTGCTGATGCTGGCGGATCGCTACCTGCCGGGGATGCGGGGACAGCTCTCCTTTGCCGAGCCAGTCACCTATTTGGAGATGGGCATTTGGCACCCGCTGGCGCCGCAGATGTTTGCCAGCCTGGCGGAGTATTGGGATTGGTACAATGCCCGCGAGGATCTGCCGGAAGACGTGAAGGATCCCCTGGCTCCCTGCGTGGGGCTGGTGCTGCAGCGCACCCACCTGGTGACGGGGGACGATGCCCACTACGTGGCCATGGTGCAGGAGTTGGAGTCGCGGGGGGCGCGGGTGGTGCCGGTGTTTGCCGGCGGCTTGGACTTCTCCAAGCCGGTGAACGAGTTTTTCTGGAATGAGCAGAAGACGGCGCCAATTGTGGATGTGGTGGTGTCGCTAACCGGGTTTGCCCTGGTGGGCGGGCCGGCGCGGCAGGATCACCCCAAGGCCGTGGAGGCGCTGCAACGGCTCAATCGCCCCTACATGGTGGCGCTGCCCTTGGTGTTTCAATCCACAGAGGAATGGGCCACTAGTGACTTAGGCCTGCACCCGGTGCAGGTGGCGCTGCAGATTGCCATTCCTGAGCTGGATGGGGCCATCGATCCCATCATCCTCTCGGGGCGGGACGCGGCCACCGGCAAGGCCCACGCCCTACAGGATCGGATTGAGCTGATCGCGGCGCGGGCCATCAAGTGGGCCAATCTGCGGCGTAAGCCCAAGCTGGAGAAGAAAATTGCCATCACCGTCTTCAGCTTCCCGCCAGACAAAGGCAATGTGGGGACGGCGGCCTACTTAGATGTGTTTGCTTCCATCCACCGCGTCATGCAGGCCCTGGCCCACAACGGCTACGACCTGGGGCCAGAGCTGCCCAAAACGCCGCAGGAGTTGATGGAGGCCATCCTGCACGATGCCCAGGCCCAGTACGCCAGCCCGGAGCTGAACGTGGCTGCCAAGCTGTCGGTGCGGGAATACGAGGCCCTGACGCCCTATGTCAAAGCCATTGAAAAATATTGGGGGCCACCCCCAGGGCACCTGAACACTGATGGGCAAAATCTGCTGATTTACGGCAAGCACTTTGGCAACGTGTTCATCGGGGTGCAGCCTACTTTTGGCTACGAAGGGGATCCCATGCGGCTGCTTTTTTCTAGATCGGCCAGCCCCCACCACGGTTTTGCCGCCTACTACACCTATTTGGAGAAAGTGTGGGGAGCCGATGTGGTGGTGCACTTTGGCACCCATGGCTCTTTGGAGTTCATGCCCGGTAAGCAAATTGGCATGTCGGGCGAGTGCTACCCGGATAATTTGATTGGATCCCTGCCCAACCTGTACTACTACGCCGCCAACAATCCCAGCGAGGCCACCATTGCCAAGCGGCGCGGCTACGCTTGCACCATCAGCTACCTAACACCGCCGGCAGAGAATGCCGGCCTCTACAAGGGTCTGCAGGAGCTGCGGGAGCTGATTGGCTCTTACCAAACCCTGCGGGAGGGGGCACGGGGCGTTGCCATTGTCAACGCCATCTGTGACAAGGCGCGCCTGGTCAACCTGGACAAGGATGTGGAGCTGCCAGAGGGGGATGCTGCCCAGCTGACTCTGGAAGAACGGGACACAGTGGTGGGCCAGCTCTACGCCAAGCTGATGGAGATTGAGTCGCGGCTATTGCCCTGTGGGCTGCATGTGATCGGGGCGCCCCCTACCGCAGAGGAGGCCATTGCCACGCTGGTCAGCATCGCCAGCATTGACCGCCCAGAAGAAGGGATCCTTGGCCTGCCTCGCATTATTGCCCAGAGCCTGGGCCGGGATATCGACGAGATCTACCGCAACCGGGATCGGGGGCACCTGGCGGATACGGAGCTGCTGGATCGCATCAACAAGGCCTGCCACAAGGCAGTGGCGGCCCTGGTGCAGGAGCAAACCGACGCCCAGGGGCGGGTCTCCAGGGTAGCTAAGCTCAACTTCTTCAACATGGGACGGCAGGCGCCCTGGCTGGTGGCCCTGAAGGAGGCGGGCTATCCCCAGGTGGATGCAGAGCTCCTCAAGCCTCTGTTTGAGTTTTTGGAAGAGTGCCTTAAGCAAATTACGGCTGACTACGAGCTGGGATCGCTGCTGCGGGCCTTGGAAGGGGAGTACATCCTGCCGGGGCCCGGCGGGGATCCCATCCGCAACCCCAATGTGTTGCCGACGGGGCGCAACATCCATGCTCTAGATCCCCAGTCCATCCCCACCGCAGCGGCCATTAAGTCAGCGGAGATCGTGGTGGAGCGGCTGCTAGCCCGCGAGTTGAGCGCCAACGGCGGCAGGTACCCGGAAACCATCTCGGTGGTGCTCTGGGGCACGGACAACATCAAGACCTACGGCGAGTCACTGGCCCAGGTGCTGTGTTTGCTGGGAGTGCGTCCCAAGCCGGATGCTCTGGGGCGGGTGAACAAGGTGGAGCTCATCCCCTTGGAGGAGCTGGGGCGGCCCCGCATCGACGTGGTGGTGAACTGCTCCGGCGTGTTCCGGGATCTCTTTGTCAACCAAATGGCTCTCCTCGACCGGGCGGTGAAGCTGGCGGCCCTGGCCGATGAGCCGCTGGAGCTGAACTTTGTGCGCAAGCACGCCCTCCAGCAGGCCAAGGAGTTGGGGCTGACGCTGGAGCAGGCGGCAACGCGGGTCTTTTCCAACGCCTCCGGCTCCTACTCGGCCAACATTAGCCTGGCGGTGGAAAACAGCTCCTGGGAGGACGAGAGCGAGCTGCGGGAGATGTATCTATCCCGCAAGTCCTTTGCCTTTGGCTCGAATCTGCCCAACCAGCAGATGCGGCAGCTTTTTGAGGCCAGCCTAAAGACGGTGGACGTGACCTTCCAAAACCTGGATTCGTCGGAGATTAGCCTGACGGATGTCAGCCACTACTTCGACGCGGATCCCACCAAGTTGGTGCAGAGCTTGCGCCCAGACGGCAAGGCCCCCTCGGCCTACATGGCGGATACCACCACGCCCAACGCCCAGATCCGCACCCTGAGTGAGACGATCCGCCTTGATGCTCGCACCAAGCTGCTCAACCCCAAGTGGTACGAGGGCATGCTCAAGCACGGCTACGAAGGGGTGCGGGAGATCGCCAAGCGGCTGGTGAACACCTCCGGCTGGTCGGCCACGGCGGGCGCAGTGGACAACTGGATCTACGAGGAAACCAACGAGACCTTCATCAAGGACGAGGCGATGCGTCAGCGGCTGATGAACCTCAACCCCCACTCCTTCCGGCGTATCGTCGGCACCCTGCTGGAGGTGCACGGGCGTGGCTACTGGCAGACTTCTCAGGCCAATATCGAGCGCCTGCAGGAGCTGTACCAAGAAGTGGAAGACCGGATCGAGGGGGTGGAATAGGGGCCAAAGGGGATCCCTGCCGATCGTTGGCGCCGTTGCCACTGGAAGAGGGGTGAGGGAGTTCTACCCCAGCAACCCCGACCAGTGCAGGTAGGCTTCCATCAGGGGGGATCCCGCCAGAGCGGCCACGGCACCGCCCAGAGCCAAGTAGGGGCCGAAGGGAATGGGTTTGCCCAGGCGGGCCTTTCCTTTGGCCATGGCCAGCAGGCTGCCCAGCAAACCCAACCCAGAGCCCAAGATGAGGGCCACCACCACCCCTTGCCAGCCCAGCCACATGCCGATTAGAGCCAGCAGCTTGCCATCTCCTCCGCCCATGGCCTCTCGCTGCAAAACCCAGCGGGCAACAAAGCCAATGCCCTCCAGCAACCAAATGCCCAACACGGCCCCCACGATCCCGGCCACCAGCGACAGGCCCATGGCCGCCAGGGATCCCGACCCTTCCAGCCAGGGCAGCGCCAAGCGGGCCACCAGCCCCGCCACCAAGCCGGAGCGGGTGAGCTCCTCCGGCAGCAAAAACGTATCCAGATCAACCAGCGCCAGGGCCAGCAGCCAGCCCAATAAGACACAGGTGAGGATCCCGCGGGGGGAAAATCCCAAGATGGCGATGCTGAGGCCGAACAGCCCCAGGGTCAAGGCCTCAACGGCAGGGTAGCGCCAGCTAATCCGCGCACCGCAGTGGCGGCAGCGGCCCCGCAGCAGGAACCAGCCCAGAATGGGGATGTTCTCCGTGGGGCCCAGGGGCGTCTTGCAGTAGGGACAATGGGATCCAGGATAGAGCAGAGAGAGGCCCCGCGGCAGGCGATAGACTACCACGTTGAGAAAGCTGCCCACACAGGCTCCCAGCACCAACACCAGCACCCAGCCCAACAGGCGCAGCTCCCAGGTGCTGGCAAGGAAGTTCACCATCGCAGCCGTCCAGAGGGAGAACAAGAGGCTTGCTCTGCTATCGTAGGCGCTTAGGCTCGGCTTGGGCAGAAGGGCCTCATCGGAGCGGTTCCAACTGCTGCAAGGGGATGAAGGTTTCTTGAGGCAGCAGAATGGGAAACTCAGAAAAGATCAGATCCCCTCTCAGGGTACGGCGATGGATGACCACGCCTCGCGGCGGCTGCTCCAGCACCTCCGGTCGATGCTGCAGATGGAATTGATAGATCTGACGAGCTGCTTGCAGCAAAGCGCTGTCCATGTGCGGTTTCCCCACCTTGCGAAGCCCACTATCACCCTAACGACCCTGCCAAGATTCTCTGGGATTGAAAAGGGAGGATGCCCGCTCCTGTACTTGGTAGCGAGCTGATACGCCTCACCTCTTGGCAGCTTAAACCCTAGAATATCGCCGTCAACAGCCAGTGGGTCATTACGTCTCAGTTTAACCTTGCAAGAGGGAGTTTGCGGGCTCTTGCTGGGTCGGCAAGCGGTCAGGGTTAAGACAAGGCCATGGATCCTGCCTGAGGGCGACAGTACAGTGGGGGCAAACGCGCTGCGAGGAGATGGAGAGAACCTATCTGCTGGGGCTGGGCTGGATCCTAGGCCTGTTGCTGCGGGCCTGGCCGGCGGTGAGCGATTGGGGCTGGGGGATCCCGCTGGCGTTGGGATTGGCGGGATCCCTGGTGTGGCGGCGGCAACTGCGTTTGGCCCGCACCTGGCTGGCGATGGGGCTGGTGGGGTGTTTAGCCTGGGCCTACCTGGGCTGGCGGCAGCCGGTTCCCGGCCCGACGGATATCAGCCTGCTGGCCCCACAGCCGCAGATGAGCCTGGTGGGCACCGTTCTTTCCGAGCCCCGTCCCACCCGCAGCGAGCGGCGGCAGTTTTGGCTTGAGGCGGAGCAGGTGTTGGAGCCCAATTCCACCGCTCGCCAGGTGAGCGGCAAGCTCTACGTCACTGCCAGCCCTGAAGCTCTCCCAAGCCAGGATCTCCATCCCAACCAGCGGGTGCGCCTGACGGGATCCCTCTACCTTCCCAGTCCAGCCCTGAACCCAGGCAGCTTTGATTTTCAGGTCTATCTGCAGCGGCAGGGGGCTTTTGCGGGGTTCAGCGCTCGCGAGGTGATTCCCCAACCGGGCGGGAGGGGCTGGGGAGGTTGGGTGTTGCGGCGGCGGGTGCGGGAGGCGTTCATTGCCGGGCTGGGGGAGCGGCAGGGGAACCTCTTGGCTTCCCTGGTGCTGGGATCCCGCGCTGCGCAATTGGACTTTGATTTGCAGGATGCCTTTCGAGAAGTTGGCCTGGCCCACGTCCTGGCGGCCTCTGGGTTTCACGTGTCCCTGCTGGTGGGGGTGGTGTTCGTCCTGACGCGGCGGCTGCCGGTGCGCCTGCAGCAAGGGATCCTCCTGGCGGTCTTGGGGATTTACCTCACCTTGACGGGGTTTACGCCTTCGGTGCTGCGGGCAGCAGTGATGGGGGTGGCGGCCATGCTGGTACTGACGGAGCCCAGACTGGAAGGAAAAGTCAGGCTTAACCCCCTGGGGACGCTGCTGGTGGCGGCAGTTTTGCTCTTGATCTACCAGCCCCTGTGGATTACCGACCTGGGGTTTCAGCTTAGCTTTGCTGCCACCTTGGGGCTGCTGGTGGGGACGGCGCCGATTGTGTCCCGGCTGGACTTCTTGCCGCCGGCGGTGGCTACCGCTCTGGCCGTTCCGCTGGCCGCCCAGATCTGGACCCTGCCGCTACAGCTGGTTATCTTTGGCCGCATCCCCACCTACTCGCTGCTGGCCAACCCGCTGCTATTGCTTCTAGTGGTGCCGCTGCTGGTGGCAGGGTTTGGGGCGGCCCTGGTGGCCTTAATCTGGCCGGGGCTGGGATCCCTGCTGGCCCGGCCCTTGACGTTTTTGCTCACGCCTTTGATCAACTGGGTGAGCTGGATGGCCGGCTGGCCCCTAAGCTCCTACTACACCGGCAGGGTCTCGTTGCTGCAGTGCCTGCTCCTCTACGGGGCGCTGGTGGCCCTGACCTTTTGGCCCCGCTGGCGGCGGGCTTTCCGCTGGCAGGGTACTGCTCTGGTTATGGCTGCCATCCTGCTGGGGCCGAGGCTGTGGCCGGGGCCGCCAGTTCAGATCACAGCTTTGGCCAGTGGCCGTATCCCCATCCTGGCCATCCAAGCCGAAGGACGCCATCTCTTACTGAACAGCGGCGATCCCCGCTTGGCCGAGCGCACGGTGCTGTCCTTTTTGCAGCAGCAGGGCCTGCGCCGTCTGGAGGGGGCGGTGGCCATGACCTCTGCCGGCTCGGCCAATGGGGGCTGGGAGATCCTGCTTTCGGCTTTCTCCATCGGGCAGTTCTGGGATGGGGGCGGCGTCAATGCCGCCTCGGACAGCTACCTGCGCTCCCTCAGCGCCGTGCAAGCAGCCGGGATCCCCTATCAAGTCTTGCGGCCTGCGGATTGGATCCCTTTTTCGGAGCGGCTGAAGCTGCAGGCTGTCCACACCAACCCTCTGGTGTTGACCCTGGAGGCGGAGGGATCCCGTTGGCTGCTCTTGGGATCCGCCGGCACCAACGTCCAGGCTGAGCTAACCGGATCCCCCCTACTGCCGGCCCAGATCGACTGGCTGTGGTGGGATGGGGGATCCGTGATCCTGGACTTGCTGGAGCGCTTTCAGGTGCAGGCAGGCATCAGCTCCGGCCCTGTTGGCGAGGCAGTAGCCACCTGGTTTCGGCAAAAGCAGCGGCCCCTCTACATTGCCGAGCGCGTTGGAGCAGTGAGCTGGTCGCGGCGGGGCGTGCAAACCCTGAGGGCGCAACTGGACGGATAGGTGGCTTGGGAGAGAAAAGCTGACGCGACAGCTCGGTGTTGGATCAAAAGTTAGTCTCAAGCTAGCCTTCCCAATAGGCCCACGACGAAACCCATAGGCAGGACTGGATGGCAGGAAAGAAAACCGATACCAAACGCGCAATCGAGTCCTACGAGCACCGCGACAAAG
>NZ_JANSIZ010000091.1:0-8304 GCF_047462315.1 Synechococcus sp. H60.2
CCCAGGGCCGCGAGTGGGAATTTTGACTAACACCCCCGGGGGGGACGCGCGCGGCGCCGGGCGCGGCGGCGGGGTGGGGACAGGCTGTTCAGGCGGCGTGTTGACCTGCGGCTGGGGAGCTGGCAGCGGTTGGGTCGGAAGCTGCTGCGGGAGCACCATTCCCGCCCAGATGCCGCTGCCGACCAAGAGGAGCCCACTGGAGAGATTGAGAAAGACCGTTGCACGTTTGGATGGGCGAGGCATCGCAGGCAAACCTCCGGCTGGCTGGGCGTAGGCGAGGAGCGAAAACCGGGCTCAACTCAACGCCTAGAGTCGATCCTATCCGGCGACCACCGCTCGCCAAGAGGATTAGGGGTTGCTCAGGCTGCCACTTCCCGCCATCCTTGGCAAGAGCCTAGTCGAAGCTAAGACGGCCCCGGTAGCGCCCTATAAGGGTCAGGCCATTGACGGGATCCGCACAATCGACCACAAAAGACGGAAAGCGTGGGTTGTCACTGATAACTTTTACTCGGGATCCCGACAGGCGGTGCAACCGTTTGACCCACAGCTCGCCATCCCTCTGAAAGACGTAGATGCCCTCCTCCCCCAGCTCTTCTTGCCGCTCGACAAAGATCCAGTCGCCATCTTCCAAGGTGGGAGACATGCTGTTCCCTTGCACCCGAATCAAGCTGAGCCCATCCGGGTTCCCCTTCAGATGGGCCCGCAGCCAGTTACGCTCAAAAGCTAGCACCGACTCGATGGACTCTTCCCGCACCAGCGCCCCGGCCCCTGCCGAGGCAACCACATCCACCAGAGGCACGTATACATACTCCGTTTTGGCGTCGCCAGGGGATCCCTCCCCCGTAATCAGCCAACTGAGACTCACCCCCCCCACCTGGGCAATTTTCACTGCCTTGTCGATGCCGGGCACGGATCCCTTGAGGTAACTGCGCAAGGCTGTATCGCTAATGCCGGCCCGCCGCCCAAACGCATAAATGGCCTCATTGCCGATCACCTGTCGCAAACGGGCAGC
The DNA here is from genome assembly GCF_047462315.1 of Synechococcus sp. H60.2. Taxonomy (NCBI): domain Bacteria; kingdom Bacillati; phylum Cyanobacteriota; class Cyanophyceae; order Synechococcales; family Synechococcaceae; genus Synechococcus; species Synechococcus sp. H60.2. Next base: position 1,013 of record NZ_JANSIZ010000091.1, read on the forward strand.
AAAGGAGGAATCAGAGGAGGTGGACATCGGCTTAACACTACAGGTTGTGTACAACTAAATTTCTACCACTATATATTGACAAGTCAACCCCCGTGAGAGGTGGGGGATAGTGTTTATGCTGAGTTGGAGGGAAGAGGGCAGAGTTTCCAGTAGTAGGATCTGAGAGGCTCAACTTGTTCTGGCTTGATCCCTATGACCGTCTCAGACTGGAAGCGCTGGCTGGATCATTTTCTCATTGCCCTAGTCTTTCTGGTGTTTGCCGGCTTTGTCTGGTTTGTCTTCTCGGTAACGGGAGCTTTCATTGGGATCCCGCTGGGCTACAAACTTTGGCTGCGGCTGTGGTTGCCTCTGTTCCAGCCAGCGCTGGGGATCCTGATGGCTGGAGCCCTGCTGAGCGGGGTGTGGGGTTGGCTGGAGAAACGCCACTCCTGCAATCGAGACCATCAGCAGAACTAAAGATTGGGCAGCGCCAGGAGGCTCCAGACTGGCTCTATACTGAAAACGTATCTAAATGTTGAGCAGCGGAGGCGGTCTGGCGTCGTGTTTGTCTTATCCGGCTACGAGTATTTGCTGGTTTTTCTGATCGTCTGTGCCCTGCTGCCGGTCTTGGCTCTGGGAGCTTCTGCGCTCTTAGCCCCAAAGCGGCGGGGATCCCTGCGCCGCAGCACCTATGAGTCGGGCATGGAGCCGTTTGGCCAGGCCTGGATCCAGTTCAACATCCGCTACTACATGTTTGCTTTGGTCTTCGTCATTTTCGACGTAGAGACCGTATTCCTCTATCCCTGGGCGGTGGCCTTTCATCGCTTGGGACTGCTGGCCTTTGTGGAGGCCCTGATTTTCATCGCCATCCTTGTGGTGGGCCTTGTGTACGCTTGGAGAAAAGGAGCGCTGGAATGGTCATGACCTCTAAGGAGCCGGAAGTCTTGTTTCCGGCGTCTGCCCCGCAAGTTACCACAGACCTCTCGAACAACGTTGTTCTCACCACGGTTAACGACCTGTACAACTGGGCGAAGATGTCCAGCCTCTGGCCGCTCCTCTACGGCACTGCTTGCTGCTTCATCGAGTTTGCAGCCATGCTGGGCTCCCGCTTCGATTTCGACCGCTTCGGCCTGTTGCCTCGTTCTTCGCCGCGCACGGCTGATTTGATCATCACGGCAGGCACCGTAACCATGAAGATGGCGCCGGCGCTGGTCAAGCTCTACCAACAGATGGCCGAGCCGAAGTACGTGATCGCCATGGGGGCCTGCACCATCAGTGGCGGCATGTTTAGCTCCGATTCCTACACGGCAGTGCGAGGGGTGGACAAGCTAATCCCCGTGGACGTGTACATTCCCGGCTGCCCGCCTCGCCCGGAGGCGATCATGGATGCAATCGTGAAGCTGCGCAAGAAGATCGCCGCCGAGGATATGCGGGAGCGGGGCCGCCTGCAGCAAACTCACCGCTACTACACCGTCAAGCACAACCTCAAGCCGGTGCCAGAGATCATCACTGGCAAGTACTTGGAGAGCGAAACTCGCCAAGCCCCGCCGCCGGAGTTGGCCGCTGCTATTGGCCTGCCGGTGCCACCGGCACTGCAAACGGCCGACTTCAAGCGAGCAGAGCAACAGCTCAAAGCGCTGCAGGGAGGAATGTGAGATGACAGAGGACAAAGCCCAGGAAAAGCCGTCCTCGACAGCCGAGCCGACAGAACCATTGGCGACGCTGGAGCGGGGGCCGGTCTCCCAGTTCCTCGCCGATAATGGCTTTGACCATCAGTACCTGGGTAGAGATGCCGCCGGAGTGGAGCTGTTGGAGGTGGAGCGGGACTTTCTCTTGCCTGTGTGTACTGCCCTCTATGCCTATGGCTTCAATTACCTGGAGTGCCAGTGCGGCTACGACCTGGGGGCGGGGCAACCTCTGGTCAGCCTCTATCACCTGATCAAGCTGGTGGACGGGGCAGATCGGCCGCAGGAGGTGCGGATCCAGGTGAAGCTGCCCCGCCAAGATCCGCGGGTGCCTTCGGTGTACTGGATCTGGAAGTCGGCGGACTGGCAGGAGCGGGAGACTTATGACATGTACGGCATCATCTTCGAGGGACACCCCAACTTGAAGCGGATCTTGATGCCGGAAGACTGGATTGGGTGGCCGCTGCGCAAGGACTATATCACGCCTGACTTCTATGAGTTGCAGGACGCCTACTAGGGGGGATGCCTCAACCGGCTGAGCAGCGTTCGCAGGACGTGAGAGAGATGTGGCCTTTTTTACTCTTGGTAATCTACGCAGGGGGAGTTTGGTACTCAGCCCGCAAGGCAGATCGCATCTACTCAGGCTCTGGAAAGTGGGCGGTGTCGGCCCTCTGGCCGCTGCTGCTCTTGACCAACCGCCAGTTCCGCCAAAATTGGCGTCGTCCCTTGAATAAGTGAGTCTATCCCCATTGGTAAGCCCTTCTAGGCAAGACTTAGGCTTGGGCAATCCGGGTTTGCCCTTGTTGCCCTCGCAGGCCGACCGAAGGTTGCCAGAGCTGATTGGCAGCCGCATTCGCGCTCGGGGACCAGTGACCTTTGCCCAGTTCATGGAGTGGGCCCTCTACGAGCCAGGGCTGGGTTACTACGAGCGGGAGCATCTCCCCCTCGGCTATGACTATCGCACCTCCCCCCACTTGGCGGCGGATTTTGCCCAACTGTTGGCTGAGCAGATCTTCCAGTTCTGGCACATTTTGGGATCCCCCCCCCATTTTGCGGTGATTGAGATGGGGGCGGGCAGCGGCCGCCTGGCTGAAGATTGGCTGGCCTATGTGGGCTCCACTTGGCCTGACTTCTGGCAAGCCCTGGAGTACGGGATCCTCGAGCGCTCTGCTTTTTTGCGGCGGCTGCAGCAAGAGCGCTTGGCCGGCTATGGCGGGAAGGTGCGCTGGCTAGAGTGGGACGAGATCCCAGATGGATCGGTAACCGGCTGTTTTTTTTCCAATGAGCTGGTGGACGCCTTCCCAGTCCATCGGGTACAGGTGCAGGCAGGGGCCTTGCGGGAAATCTACGTGGATTGGGCAGAGGGGGAAGAGGGGGGCTTCCGAGAAGTGTTGGGGGCTCCCTCTACGCCCGCGCTGGAAACCTACTTTGCCCGCCTGGGGATCCCGATTGCCACTTACCCCTCCGGCTACCAAACCGAGGTCAACCTCAAGGCCCTAGAGTGGCTCCAGCTTTTGGCCCGCAAGCTGCGACGGGGCTATGTGCTCACCCTTGACTACGGCTACACCGCCCAGCGCTACTACAGCCCCCAGCGCTTCCAGGGCACGCTCCTGGCCTACCGCCAACACGGCACCTACGCGGATCCCTATGTCTGGGTGGGATCCCAAGATCTCACTGCCCATGTGGACTTTACCACCTTGCAGCAGGTGGGGGAATCTCTGGGGCTCAAGTGCCTGGGCTTCACCCAGCAGAGCTACTTTTTGGTAAACCTGGGATTGGCGAAAAGGCTAGCCGACCTCAGCCAAGTTGGCGACGAGGGGGGGGATCTGGGCCAGGTGTTGCGACGGCGACATGCCCTTCACGCTCTGCTGGATCCGCTGGGGTTGGGGAGCTTTGGGGTGCTGCTGCAGGCCAAGGGCCTGAGCGACTCGGAGTATGCCCAGCCGCTGCGGGGCTTTGTCGATCCGGAGCTACACAGGGGGATAGCTTGGTAGCCCCGCACTAAAGTGGAGGGTGGAGAAGCCCGCAAGCAACTTGAGTTGCTCTCCCTTTGCGCCAGCGGGCCGGAGGCCTTAGCAAGCACCTACTACGAACCCGACCAGTGCATAGCGTGGAAGCGTTGCTCCGCAAAGTAAGCTGAACCTTAGGGCTTTGCCCTAGGGAACTGTGTAGAGGCGTCTTGACAGTGCTTTTACAAGTCCGCTTGTGGACTGCGTAAGAATCCCCCGACTTAAAGTCAGCGGAGTGTCAAGCGTACCCTAAAACGAAACAGAGCGAGGGGTTGCGTGGATTACTGCCCCTCGCGCTCCTCTACTTCCCTAAACTACACGGGGGCTCCAAGACCGGTATAGGAGCCATAGAAGAAAAGCCCAACCACCGCGACTACACCCAAACCGACAACCACAGCCACTATCCACAAAGGGATCCTTGCCTGACTAGTCATAGCAACTGGCCTCCAAAAGAAATTGATTCCTGCAGCTTTTCTCAACTTAAGACCGGAGATGGATTAAAGTCTCAGTTGAGAAAGTAGCTGGAAAACAGCAGCCCAACCACAAACACCAGCAGCAAGCCCAGGTATAGGGAAGTGCGGTTTAGCTCTACCGGTTGGGTGTTGGGATTCTTTTCGGGTTGATCAGCCATGGGGTTCACCGTTGAATAAACTGCATCGCAGCAATAGCTCCCAGAAAGAAAACGGTTGGAATTGCCAAAGTATGCACCGCCAACCAACGGACGGTAAAAACAGGGTAAAAAACGGGCTCATCAGGGTTGTTTACAGATTTGGTCGCCATAGTCCAGATCCTGGCTCTTGGAACACAAAATAGATTTACAAGTCGCAACAGGTGAACGATCCCCGACCCTCATCTTCGTTGAGTCAGCACAGCATGGCTTACGCCACACTGCGCGAACCGATAGAGCACGGTCTTCATGCTTCACAGACTTGTTGGTACAGAGGTCTTAGCGTGGTGCCACCGTGCGACCTGTGTCGGGAACAAGTCAGGAAAACTCTCCAGAGATTTAACTTGTTCTCCTCAATTGTAGCACAAACAGCCTTTATCCCGACACTGATTTGCTTTTGAGTAAATACAGTTCACAAATACAGTGTGGGGCTTCCCGCCGATTAAGCTAAAGAGTTGCCAGCCTGGCCCTGCTCTTTCCTAGCGAGTTAACTTTTCCAGTTGCTCGAGAGCGTTGAAGCGGTCGCTGACAATCGGCAACTCCTGCCGCTCTGCGGTGAAATACTCATTGGGGCGTGGAGTACCAAAGATATCATAAGCCAAGCCGGTGCTGACAAAAAGCCAGCCCGCCAAAAACAAAGCGGGAATGGTCAGGGCATGAATAACCCAGTAGCGGACGCTGGTAATAATATCGACAAAAGGTCGCTCTCCAGTGTTGCCAGCCATGAAACTCCTCCCTGCACTAGGGGCAAAAGGGCTCTTTGAGTCTATAACACAATGATAGGGATTTGCATGCACAGCTACAAGTTACAAGACGATGGCTCAAGCCGTTTGCCGGCAAGCCAGACTCCATCTTGCATAGGTCAGATCTCCTAACAGCCTCTGAGTTCAATCCCAGGGATCCCCAGGGTGAGCCCGCACGCCTGGGGGTTGGGGATCCCACTGCCAAAGGGCGCAATCCCAACTGGTATCGAGGGCTTGAGGGCAAGGCGGAACTTTGAGGTAAGCTGACCCTGGGGGGATGTCAACGGAACAGGAGTAACAGCTATGCGGTGCTCGTGGCCCCTAGCTCTGAGTTTGTGTTGGACGCTAGGCTGGTCGAGCGTCAGCCTGCCGGCTTGGTCCCAAGGAGTAGAGCAGCAAGCCTCACTGGCCTGGGCCGATGCCTACGTGGCGGCGCTGGAGCGCCAGACCGATCTGGTGCTCACCCAGGAGCCGCTGTCGGCCACTCTCACCCGACTAGAATTGGCCCAGTGGCTGACGGAGTTTTTCGGCTACATCCCCAACCCCAACCAGGTGCAAGAAATTCGCGATCTCGAGCCCAATACCCCCGACTATTGGACGGCCCAGGCGGTGCTGCAGGCAGGGGCGATGCGCCTGTATGAGGGCAACGAGTTTCGTCCGCAAGGAGATCTCACCCACCTGGAAGCCCTAGCCATTTTGGTGCGGGCATTGCAGTTACCACCTCCCAGCCCAGAGGCCATAGAGCAATGGATGGCTCTCTACAGCGATGCTGCTGAGGTGCCGGAGGTGGGACGGGCCTTTGTGGCCATGGCGGGCAAAGCGGGGCTATTGGTGAATGTGCCGGATCCCGCCCGGCTGCGGCCCAATCGGGTGCTGAGCCGAGCTGAGGGGGCGGTGCTGTTACATCAGGCGTTGGTGTATCGCGGTCAGCTTCCACCCTTGCCGCCTCCGGTGGTGCAGTTGCGGCCTTCTCCCGCTGCGGTGGCCGAGACCATCCAACCCGAAATCTTGCAAACGCGGGTTATCCCTGAGTCGGGAGTGGTGCCGGCAGGGAAAACCTTGACCGTTGAGGCGCAGGGTACTCCCAACGGCAGGGCCACGGTGGATATTGGCGACCTGGTGCGGGGTTTGCCCATGGAAGAAGTGCAGCCCGGCTATTACCGCGCCGTTTACACCCTTGGCCCTCAAGACAGCGCCTTCGGCCCCGATATCCGCATCCAACTGAGCCTTAATGGAGTCAGCACCCGCGTTCAGCGGCGGCTCCCTCAACTGGCCCTGGGCAATGTCGCCCCCCCGCCGGTGGAACCGGTGTTTCCTCCCCCCGCCCCTCTGCCGCAGCCAGCCACCCCCGCCCCTCTGGCCGCAGCCGGCAACCGCTATCCGCGCATTGCGGCGATTCGCCTGGATCCCCAGCGCGACCTGGTGGAAGGGGATATCCTCACCATTGCCATCTGGGGGGACTCGGGAGGGATCGCCCAGTTTGATTTGGGGAATCTGGCCCTCAACCAGCCGATGCGGGAGGTGCGACCCAACCACTACGAGGGCACCTACGTGGTGGCCCCCACCCACCAAGCCAGCAACCCTGTTTTGCGAATTGTGCTCAGCAAAGACGGCCTCAGCCAGGAGTACCGCGAGATCTTCCCTTTTGCAATCGATGGATCCAAGGGAACTCGCTCCACCATTCAGCCAGCTTCTCGGCCTGTCGCTGCTGGGCCGCCTCAGATTTTTAGCATTACCACCAACAGCACCAGCCTGCGCATGGGCGAGATCCTCAAAGTGACGATGCGAGGGGATCCGGGGGGGCGGGCAGCTTTTCGCATCGTCGGGGTGACGCCAGAGGTGGAGATGCGGGAGGTGGCGCCCGGACTCTATGAAACCCAGCAACAACTGCCCTTCAACATGCAGCCGGTCAACAACGGCCTCATTGAGGTGATCCTGGAGCGGGGCGGGCAAAGGGCCGTCCAAACCAGCCCCTCGCCAATCACCATCGCTCCTTGAGCAAAACTTGCTGCGCAGCATCGCGAGAACTTTATCCCGCTGGCGCAAGCTGTAGTTAAAGGCATACGATCCGATTGCCCAGCTATTGGCGATCACCGGCAGCCTGGTAGTTATAGCCATCTCAAATGGTAATAAAACATTTCTCTGCGTCGTCATTACTACGCAAAGCTGTCGCGAACGCGCCGCTCTAACTCCCCTCTCCCTCTGGGAG
>NZ_JANSIZ010000092.1:0-8229 GCF_047462315.1 Synechococcus sp. H60.2
CGAGAAGGGCTATGGTGCTAAGCCAAGCCCTTCTTTCTTTCGGTTCCCCCTTTGGGAGGATCCCTAGAAATTGGAAACTCCCCTTTCGGGGGGATCCTCAACTGGATTGGACTGAAAATGCGCTTTGAGTTTTGCCGGTATCGGCGGCTCTTCCGGCAGCCCTTGCGCACCCGCTACGGCCTATGGTCTGTCCGGGAAGGGATCCTGATCCGGCTGACGGATCTGGAGACGGGTCAGCAGGGCTACGGGGAGATTGCTCCCATCCCCTGGTTGGGCAGCGAGACTTTGGAGCAAGCGCTGGCGTTTTGCCAGCAGTTGCCGGCTGAGCTATCCGAGGCGCAGATTGAAGGGATCCCAGCAACTCTGCCCGCCACTCGCTTTGGCTTGGAATGCGCCTGGCTGGCCTGTCGGGATCCCGGCTGGCTGGCCAGGGATCTCTCGGGGCTTGCGTTTTGTGGGCTTTTGGGAAAAACCGCGCCCCCAGGTTTCTACCCGGTTTACAAAGGCAAGGTGGGGGTGGATGCCTTTGAGCAGGAGTGGAAAAAGCTGGCAAGCTGGCTGGAGCAACTGCCGCCCGGATCCCGGCTGCGCCTGGATGCCAACGGCGGGCTGACCCTAGAAGAGGCGCGGCGCTGGCTGGCCCTTTGCGACCAGCTCAATCGGGAGTGGCCGGGCAAGATCGAGTTTTTCGAGCAGCCCCTGCCCCCGGAGCAGTACGCCGACTTGATCCAACTGAGCCGCGAGTTTCAAACTCCCCTTGCCCTGGATGAGTCAGTGGCTGGCCTGGAGCAGTTGCAAGCTGTCCACCGCTCCGGCTGGCAAGGGATCCTGGTGGTCAAGCCCTCTTTGGTCGGATCCGGTCTTGCCCTGAGGGACTACCTCAGCCAACACCCGGGGTTGGATCTGGTGTTTTCCTCGGCCCTGGAAACCCCTATTGGCGCTTGGCACGGCCTAGTTTGGGCGGGATCCCTGCAGGCAAAAACAGCCCATCCCAGAGCCTTGGGATGGGGGGTGGGGGAGTTTTTCCCAGAGTGGGATCCCGTTCAATTGGGCGCGATCTCAGCCCAGGAGCGGGCAGCCCTGATGCAGGCGGTGTGGGAGCGCCACAGCCGGCCCTAGACTGCGGCGGCTTGCTTGGCCCGTTCCTGCCGCAGGTAGGCCTGGATAAAGTGCATCAGCTCCTCCGGTTCGCCATTCATAAACGCCTCGACATTGTAGGTTTCGGCGTTGGTGCGGTGGTCTTTGATCAACTTGTAGGGATCAAAGGTGTAGGTGCGGATCCGGCCCCCAAAGCCCTGGGTCACCATCTCGCCGCGGATCTCGGCCAGCTTTTGCCGGCGCTTTTCCTCCTCCAATTCGATGAGCTTCGCCTTCAGGATCTGGATGGCCCGCTCCTTATTTTGCAGTTGGGAACGCTCCTCGGTGCAGCGCACGGCAATGCCGGTGGGCTTGTGGATAACCCGCACCGCCGTTTCCACCTTGTTCACGTTCTGGCCCCCTGCCCCGCCGGAACGAGAAGTCTCGAACTCCAGATCCTCCATCCTCAGCTCGAACTCATTCTCTTCCTCCAGGATGGGCATGACCTCGACGCCGGCAAAGCTGGTCTGGCGCTTGCCGTTGGCGTTGAAGGGGCTGATGCGCTCCATGCGGTGGTTGCCCTTCTCGGCGGAAAGATACCCATAGGCGTAGGGCCCCTCGATCAACAAGGTGGCCGACTTGATGCCGGCCTCTGCCCCTTCCGAGTATTCTGAGAGGCGAACCTTGTAGCCCTGGTTTTCTGCCCAGCGGGTGTACATCTTCAGGAGCATCGCTGCCCAGTCCTGGGCATCGGTTCCCCCCGCGCCGGCGGTGATGGTGAGGATGGCGCCGTTTTTGTCATAGGGGCCGGAAAGCAGTTGCTGCAACTCCCATTGGCTAAGCTCCCGCTCCACCGCCGCCAGGGATCCGGACACTTCCGCCAACAGCTCCGGGTCGGGATCCTCTTGCAACAGCTCCAGGGCGCTAGCAGCATCTTCCAGGCGATCCTTCCAGCGGTGGACTTGATCCCAGGAGGCCTTGAGGCTGTTAAGCTGTTGCAGGTGGCGGCGGGCCGCCTCGGCATCGTTCCAAAATTGCGGCTGCGCCGCCTCTTGCTCCAAAATGGCGATCTGTTGCTCTAGGCGGGGCAGGTCAAAGATAGTCCTGAGCACTGCTCAGGCGCGAGGTGAGCGATTCTAGGCTGCGTCTCAGATCGGCCAGTTCCATGGGTTTGTAGATGCTATCTGAAGTCATCGGGTCTGGGATCCCATCTTAACTTCCTAGCCCGCTGACGGGCGCATCTGGATTGGGGAAATGGCTGGAGGGATCCGAGCCCAGAGGAAGATCGGGATCTTGTTTTGGAGGCTGCCATGGCGAAGGTTCTGGGCTTGCTGTTCGGACTGGCTCTGGCCGGGGGTGTGGCTGCTCTGGCCATCACCAATCCCACCCCGGAAGCGTACGGGGCCTACGCAGGGGAACAATTGGCTGCCTATGCTACACGGGAATACTGCGCCCAGCTCCCGGCTTTTTTGCCCACCCTCATTGAGGAATGTCACGCCCTTGTGCAAGAGCTGCAACCGGAGTTGGCAGAGCTGTTCCTGCGCCAGACCCGCCGGCAAAACTTCATCCTCTTCAGCCTCTACAGCACCGATTTGTCGTTGCTTAACTTTGGCCCGCTGGGGATCTCTTTGCCCACCTACCACTTCCAAACTCTGGCAGTGGCAGGGCAGTTTTACACCTACGAGATCCGCGAGGGCCAGACCACTCCCCAAAAAGGCTAAACCTGGGCCCGCTCCAAGAGGGCTTGCAACTCCTCCAGGGCCGCCTGGGCCGACTGGGCCTGCTGGTAAAGGGATTGCACCATCTCGGCGCTGGCCTGGGCTGATTGCAGGGTGGATTGGCTTTGGCGTTGGATGCGCTCTGCCAAGCCGCGGATGCGGTTGCTGGCTTCGGTGGTGCGCCCTGCCAATTTGCGAATCTCCTGGGCAATGGCGCCAAAACCGCCACCTCCGCCGCTGCGGTTGGCCTCCACAGCCGCATTAAAGGAGAGCAGGCGAATATAGCCCGCCACCTCTACGATCAAGTCAACGATGGTGTTGATTTCCTTGAGCTCGCGGGAGAGCTCCTGGTTGCTGTCGGCAATTTCCTGAAATAGACGGCGAACGGCCTCTACTCCAGCAAAGGTGGCGGCAAAGGTGGATTTGCCCTTCTCCGAGAGCACCGAGCTGATCTCGATGATGCGGTCGTTGAGGCGGGCCAGTTCTTCGGAGCGCTGCTGGGCCTGGCGCCGCTCCCGATCTAGAGCGATGTTCTGGCTGAGGATCTCGGCCTTTTGCCGCTCCAGATCGCGGGCATACTGAAGGCTGCGGTTTTTCTCTTGCTCCAGCTCGGCCAAGATCCGTTGCATCTCCTCCTGCTGTTCTTGCAGCTTCCGCTGCGTGGCCAGATGCACCTGCGACTGGGCCACCAACAACACCGGCACATCCAAAAGGCGGTAGTCCTGGGAACCAACTTGTACCACCACCGGGTCGTAGATGGTCTCCTGGGGCCGCCGGAAGGCCTGGCTGGCCGCCGCGATGACATCGCAGTCGCCGGGGAGCAGCAAAAAGCCCCGTCCGTGGAACTCCACCAAGGAGCTGATGGGCCGCTTCAAAAACACGTCTAGGCCATAGGGCTTGCTCAGCATCCACTCCAAAATGGCGCGGCGGGTCAACATCCCCTGCACCCGCGACCGCTCATCCAGCACGATGACCCCCGAAAGGCTGGGATCATCTTCTAGGCGGCGCACCACGTTCTCGCAGGGGGTGGACTCGCTCACCTGAAAGTCCACCAGGGCCAGATCGCGCAGCTTGGTGTTGATCGAGAGGGTGGGAGTGGGCGGATTGGTCAGGGTAGCCATCACAGGGATCCTCGGCGCGGGTTGGGCAGAGACAAGTGGCCAAGAATGTGCTATGTATAGAGGAGCACAGAGGCAGAGCTCTGCTCGCCTTTCCAGCGAACCGGTGGCAAACAGAGCCGGCCACCCTTAGTTTGGCTTGAGATCTTGTCTTCTGGCTACAAGCCTATACGGGATTGTGCGGAGAGATGCTCTTTCTTTTTCATTTGTGCTTTATTGGTGGGCAGGCGAGGAACCTGTTCTGAACCCAGGGGCTAAGGGGATCTGGGGTTAGTGAGCCTCTTGATAGCGGTGGTAGATCTCCAGGATTTCGCCGCGCCCGCGCTTAAAAGCTGCCACCACTTGCGGATCGAAGTGGCTGCCGCTGTTGCTTTCCACAAAGCGAAAGATCTCGTCTAGATCCCAGGCTGCTTTGTAGGGACGGCGGCTAGCCAAGGCGTCGAACACGTCGGCCAAAGCCACAATCCGCCCTTCCAGCGGGATCCCTTCGCCCTTGAGGCCCCGCGGGTAGCCGCTGCCATCAAACTTCTCGTGGTGGGTGAGGGCAATGATGGCGCTTTTTTTCATCAGCTCCGAGTCGGACTTGCTGAGGATCTCGTAGCCAATCTCAGGGTGGCGGTTCATGATCTGTCGCTCTTCGGGGGTGAGGGGGCCTGGCTTTTGCAAGATGGCATCCGGGATCCCGATTTTGCCCACATCGTGCAGAGGGCTGGCGTAGAAAATCAGCTCCTGTTCATGGCTGCAGAGGCCCAACTCTTGGGCAATGATGCGGGAGTAGTGGCTCATGCGCTTTAGGTGGAAAGCCGTGTCCTGATCCCGATACTCAGCGGCCTGAGCTAGACAAAAAATCGTTTCCAGGTGAGCCGATTTTAGCTCTTCCCGCAAGCGCACATTTTGATAAGCAACAGCTGCCTGGGAAGCTAGGGCTTCGGCCACCTGGACTTCCAGCTCAGAAAACGGCTGACTCCATTCGGCCACCTGGTTGCGCGCTAGCTCAGCAGGACGATCCGGCCTGAGGCGGTTTAAGAGTTGCAAGGCTCCGAGGATGTTTCCTGAGGGATCCCGCAGCGGCACCGTGAGCAGGGAGCGGGTGCGGTAGCCAGTCTGCCGATCCACCTGGGGATTAAAAGCGTAGGGCAGATTGGGGGGCAGTTGGTAAACGTCCGGCAGATTCAAGCTCTCCCCGGTAAGCACTACATAGCCCACGATGCTGGAAGGGCTGAGGGGGAGGCGCAGATCCCGCAGCTCCTCGTTGCGCTTGACCACGAAAAAGCGCAGCTCATCTCCTTCGCGGAGGAACAGGCTGGCCCCATCGCAGCAGGTTAGCTCGCGCGCCTGGGCAACAATCAGCTCCAGCAACCGCTTTAAATCCGTTTCTGAGGAAAGGGCAATCCCCACCTGGATCAGCCGCTGACTCAGGCGCAAGGCAGCAGCAGGCTCGAATTTAGCTTCGCCAAGGGAGAGCTCGAAGGGGGCAGGCCTGAGGGACATGGCTTATCCTCTACTGGGCTACGGGCGTTCCCACCGCCGCCCCGAGGGGGGAGGCTGGGGCTCGCCTATCCAGAGTAACTCTGCTACCCTACTTTACCTGTGGAGGCAAAAGACGATGCAGTGACCCAGATCAAGAGCCAGCCGCCAGAGGAGGTTACCATCCAGCTCATTGTCGGCTTGGGCAACCCTGGCCCGCAGTATGCCAACACCCGCCACAACTGCGGCTTTATGGTGGTGGATCGGCTAGCGGAGCGCTGGGGGATCCCGTTGGTTTTGGAAAAGCGCTTCCAGGGCTCCTACGGAGAAGGGCTTGCCCTGGGGGGCAAGCGGCGCCTGCTCAAACCGGAGACCTACATGAACCGTTCTGGCCAGTCGGTGCGGGCGGTGATGGATTGGTACAAGTTGGATCCCGCCTCGGTTCTGGTGGTGTACGACGATATGGACTTGCCCCTGGGTCGCCTGCGTCTGCGGGGATCTGGCTCTGCCGGCGGACACAACGGCATGAAGTCCATCATCCAACATTTGGGAAGCGAGGCTTTCCCTCGCCTACGGCTGGGGGTGGGCAAGCCCAAAGGCCACCAAGACATGGTTGGGCATGTTTTGGGAAGGTTTGAACCTACCGAGCAGGCAGTGCTGGAGTGGGTTCTGAGGGCAGCAGTGGAAGCAGTGGAGTGTTGCTTGCAAGAAGGATTAAGGGCGGCCATGAACCGCTTCAACCCTCTAGATCTCTCCGAGCCGGTATCTGAGCGAGATTGGCCAGCTCCGCCAGCTCCTCTCGACCCAGCCAAGACTGCGCCCGGAGAAAGCTGACCGCGTCAGGGAGTCGGCCTCCGCAGAGCCACTGGCAGGAGAGGGCAAGGATCCCTCCAGGTTGCTCCCCGCGGGGGAGCGGCTCTCTTGCTAAGCCAGAGAGCCGATAGGTTTCCAAGTTTTGAACGGCAACGTACAGGATCAGCACCTACAAAAACGTCCAGCCCCCCTGGACAATCGCCACCACCCCCAGCCAGCCGGGAATGCACAGCCGCTCCGCCAGATCCACCAAGGGATCCAGCGCCACTGCCACCACCAACGCAATCATCGCGGTCAGCACCAGGTTGCGCAGTTGCCCCAATAGCAGCAGCATCCCTGTGGCCACCACCAGGGCTATGGAGGAGACGGAGAGGGTCAGTTGTCTTCGGCTCATCATCTGGCTGGGTTCTCTTCAAGGGGAGCGTTCCAGTTTTCCTGGGTAACAGATGGCTCTACCACCCTGGAATGGCTTGGCCGCACTTGCCAAACGCCCTCTGCCCAGAGACCCCAAACCCAGAACCTCTCTACCCAACGGGCCAGACAAAGATCCGCAGCAGAAACCCAGCCAGCAGTGGAGTTACTGCAACAGTTCCATCCGTACTGCTTCTACATATTCCAGCAGCTCTGGGGATCCTCTGCCTGCAGCCTGCCACAGCGTCAAAGCACGGCCCAGGTCGGCAGCGGCAGCGGCCCTATCCTCCCCCTGATAGGCGCGCGCCATGCCGCGGTGGTAGTAGCCCTCGGCTTGCTGCGGCTGCGCCTCGATAGCTCGGCTGAAATCCTGAACGGCCAAGTTGAAGTCGCAAATGCTGGCCCACATCAGGCCGCGATGGACATAAGCATCGAAAAGATCGGCAGGGCTTTGGTTTTGCTTGGCCAGCTCGATGGCCAGGTGCGACACATCAAACGCCGATTCCAGATGCCCCTGTTCGGCCCAGATGCGAGAGCGCAACAAGTGAAGTTGGGGGTTGTGATAGGCAATGCGATCCAGGGGGGACAAAGTTGCCAAAGCCTGCTCCAGCTCCCCGAAATACTCGTGTTGAATCCTGGCCTTGAGCAAGTAAGCTTCAGGCAAATAGGGATCCAAAGCAATGGCAATGTCCAGATCCCGCAGCGCCAAGCTCAGCAGGTGGTCAACAGCAGTCGCCTGGTCTGGCTCCGGCAAGGCCAAGGGATCGCCCTGCAACCGATCCCAGAAGTACTGAGCCCGCTGCAGATACAGCTGCGCGTTCCCCGGCTCCTGTTCCAGAAATTGAGCTAGCCGCGCCAGATAGACGCGATCCAAGTGAAAACGCTCACCAGCCTGGGTGGAAAGAGGGATCCCCCTTTGGGCCGCCTGCTGCGCCAGCAACTGATGCGCTTGAGAGCGCTGCTCAAGCTGCCGTACTTGGGCTTCCAGTTGGGCTTGTTGCCTGAGCAGGAGCTCAGGATCGGGTTCATCTGCAAATGCCGCCACTTGAACATTCTGCGCTGGCGCCGAGGAAACTTCAGGGACAGCGCCCCGTCCCTTGCGCAGGGAAGCCAACCAACCGCATTCGCCGCTCAAACACAGCCAAGACAACAAACCCAGAAGCGCCGATCCGGAGAACAAAAGACTGGGCCTCAGCATGGATCCCACCCCACGAACTAGCTTGAGAAAACTTGAGAAAAGAGTTGCCTCTAAGCTAGTTCGCCATAGCCGCAGTGTCCAGACTTTCCCCAACCCTCGGAAACTCCCCCTAGGGGATCCCGCCGCCGGCCAGATCGATCGACTCTACGCAGCGATTCTTTGCCCATCCTTCGTCAGTGGTGTTGCTGGCTACAGGAGCTGAGACCCCCCGCCAACCGGATAAAGTCGGCGCTGCTCAATGCCAAGCTGAACCAAGCGGTTGACCCACGAATCCGGCGGCGCAAGCCCTGGTCATTAGTCCTGGCGGTAAGCTGCCTAATCTCGGCAGTATATAGCCTGGAGTACAGCCTGTTAACGTAAGGTGCGGAATTCCCCACCGTCTATACGGTGGGGATGGATAGCACCCTCTGACTGATTCTGGATGTAT
>NZ_JANSIZ010000093.1:0-8217 GCF_047462315.1 Synechococcus sp. H60.2
AGCGGGAAGGGAAGCGTTTTCGCTGTGTCAACCCGGCTTGTGGCTGGGAAGGGGATGCAGATTTGAACGGTGCCAACATGATTGCCCTTTTGGGGGTCGCTGTAAACCGGCCTGGAGGTCCGTGGTTGGCTTGCCAATTGCAGGGCTACCAGAAGCCCGCTCCCTACCGCTTAGCGGTCGGAGCCGGGTAGTTTACGTGTCGTTGGCAAGGCTTGCAATAGCCATCAATGGCTATGGGCCAAGAGGTTGGGCTCGAAGACCCGCATCTCCGAATGGAACGGGATCCCTAGGTGGGTTAGCCAATCCCGCAGCGGCTCGTCCTCCAGCGCCAGGATCTGCCCTTGGGGAGAAAGGTGGGCCGGGCGATGCCAGTTGCCCAGTTGGTGAAGCACCTGGCCCATTTGAACGACATTTTCAGGTTGAATGACAAGCACCGGTTCCGCCTGGGCCTTGACTCGAATGTGTCGCTGGGCGTCTGCATACAGCAGATCCCCATCGTGAAGGTGGGTGCCGCGGGGCAGCATCAACTGGATTGCCGTGCCTCGGTCACTCACCAGCCGTTGCCGAGAGCGCTGGCGATCGTGCCAAGTGAGAGAAACTGTCTCCATCTGGCCAGGGATCCCACCTGGCGGCTCAACCAGCAGCTCCGTTACTGCAATAACCGCCGGATCCTCGCCCAAAGTGTGTCGGCCTTCGCTCATCTCAGAGACTCCAGGTACTGGCTGAGGTCTTCTTGCAGGCGGGAGAACTCTACTTCAATAGAAAGGCGCAATGCCCCTGTTTTCAACGTTACTAACACCTTGGCGGCGTAGGGGCCGGGCCAGATATTGGGATTGCAGAACATCTCCAAGTACAAGTTTGGGGCGGAATGGTGAAACTCAATCGGCGCCTGGGGCTGGCGTTGGAGGCCGCTTGCCCCCACTTTGAGCCGCTCCAAAAGGGTTTGCAAAGCCCTGTGCCACTCCCGTGCCCCCTCTGCCGAAAGCGGGAAGCTGGCCGACCCGGTTGCGAAGTTGAGGGCAAACTGAGGAGAATAAGTAGTCATAGAAGCCCGTACCTTCGGCAAGCATTCTCTGGAGGGCAGCGTTGGACAATAACAGTATCTTACGTCAGCTCTTACTAATGGGCGTGGGCACCACCGCTCTGCTGGCGGAGCAGTTGAAAAAGGCTGCTGACGAGCTGGTGCAGAAAGGTCAGCTCAAACCAGAAGAGGCATCCAACGTCATCAACAACCTGCTCAACCAGGTGAAATCCGAGCAGAGCAACCTGGAGTCTTACGTGCAGCGTCAGGTGCGCAACGTCCTGCAGGATTTGGGTGTTCCTCGCCAATCGGAAATGGACGAGCTGCGCGGGCGGCTGGATCGGCTGGAGCGGCAGGTGCGCAACCTGGAAAACCAAGTTTACCGCCGCTAGCCGAGCTGGATGTTTCGTTTCTAGCACTTGTTCTCAAGGCTTGCCCCGTCGCTCAAGCAGAGTTTGGCAGGCTGCCCCAGGCTATACCCTGCAAAACCCTGAAGCCAATTCCCAGCTTTTGAGTCCAGAAGTTCACTGCAATTCCCATGCCAAGCGAAGTTTTGACCATCACGGGCCGTGGGATCCCGCTGGTGGGCAACGACATCGACACCGACCGGATCATCCCGGCTCGTTTCTTGAAGTGCGTTACCTTTGAGGGCTTGGGCCAGCATGTATTTGCCGACGACCGTGCCCAAGCTGCCGGCCAGCATCCCTTTGACCTGCCTCAGTACCAGGGGGCAGAGATCTTGCTGGTCAACGCCAACTTTGGCTGTGGCTCCAGCCGGGAGCACGCCCCCCAAGCTCTGGCCAAGTGGGGGATCCGCGCCCTCATCGGCGAAAGCTTTGCCGAAATCTTTTTCGGCAACTGCCTGAGTTTGGGGATCCCCTGTGTAACAGCACCCGCCAGCGTGATCCACACTCTCCAGGAGGCAGTGGTCAGAAACCCGCAGCTCCAGTTAACGCTGGATCTGCTCAACAAACAGGTGCGTTGGGAGGACAAGGCCACTGCTGTTGAAATCCCGCAGGGGGCCTGGCAAATGCTGGTGCAGGGGACGTGGGATGCCACCGGACAATTGCTGACTGCCCGGGAGCGGATTCAAGAGGTGGCTGCTTCCTTGCCCTATCTGCAATGGCAGGGGGTTCAGTGAGCAGGTTTCTTCCCCCCGCTACTCACCTGTGGCTGGGCAGCGCCGACCCCGATTTTCTGGATCTGGCAAGGCGGGAAATTGCGGCGGCGGATCCCGAGGCCGTCCTTCAGCCTTTGCCAGAGGCACCTGGCCTTGTGTGGGTGTGCAGTCAGCGTTCCTTTGCCGACCTTGCCCAGGTCTGGCAGGCCAACCCCCCTATTTTTTTGCGCCACATCTGCCCCATCCAGCGGGAGTTTTGGCTGGACGAGGGATCCCTGACGCAACTCTGTCTAGACGAAGAGCTGTTGGCGGCCATCGACCCTGCCCTCAGCTTTTCTGTACAGACGCGCCTATTTGGCAAGCTCAACGTCAAGCCCTTCCAGGTCAACGCAGCCCTAGCAGCCCAGGTGGCGGCAGCAGTGGGGGCGCCGCTGCAGGTCAAGGATCCCCAACAGGTGATCTCGGCGGTGATCCTGGCCAACCTGACAGGGATCCGAGCTTGGCTGGGCCTGTCGCGGGCGGCGCAAAACCTCTCCACCTGGGCCGGCGGCATTCACCGCTTCCGCCGCGATCCCGGTCAGATTAGCCGCTCTGAGTTCAAGTTGCTAGAAGCCATCCAGGTGTTTCGCATCCCTTTGCACCCAGGGGGGCAGGCTTTAGATCTGGGGGCAGCGCCAGGGGGCTGGTCGCGCATTTTGCGCCTGCATGGCCAGCAGGTGACGGCCGTGGATCCGGCAGAACTGGACGAGCGTCTCCGCTCCGATGCCGGCATTTGCCACTACCGCCTTAGCGCCCAAACCTACCTAGCCCGCTGCGCAGGGCGGTTTCACCTCATTCTCAACGACATGCGCATGGATGGCCGGGCCTCTGCCCATCTAATGGCGGCTTTTGCCCCTCATCTGGAGCCGCAGGGGGCAGCCGTGATGACCCTAAAGCTCCCCCACCAGCATCGCCTGCGGGTGCTCCGACAGACCCTAGACATCTTGGGCAGCGCCTTCCCGGTGGTGAGGGCGCGCCACCTGTTTCACAACCGCAGCGAGGTCACCCTCTACCTGCAAAAAGAGATCCCCGCCCCTTACTCTTCCACCACCTGAATTTCTCGGCGCAGTACCTTCTCGCGAATGGACTCCAGCAAGCTCATCTCTTCCGGGGAGATTTTGCCATCGGCCCGGATGGCGGCGATGATTTGATCCACCTCGCTGCGGGTTAGCTTCTTATCTTCCAGAGCCCGCTCCACCAGCACTTGCAGTTGGGAAAACTCCATAAGACCCCTGCTCCTCTGGGCTTAACCGGTCTTCTCACCTCCTCCAGGCTATCTGCGCCCCTTCCGATCCCCAACAGGCGCAAGATTCTCTTCAGGTCAGGTATTCTGAAGAAAATGTAAAACCCTAGGAGAAAACGACATCATGGCTGGCCCAACTCTCAAGAGCACTGAGCACGACTGCGCCACTCTCTGCCGAGATGGCTGTGTCTTGGGCGACGCCTGCCCCCACCGAGAGGCGGCCCGGCAAGCAGTGGCCTTCGTCATGAACACCGACTGGGAGACCTTGATGCGGATTGCCGAATCCAAGAACCTACCCAAGAACCCTCCCCAAGCAGAGGTGGATCCCTTACAGTTTTTGGAGAACTACCGCCTAGGCAGCTAGCTGGCAGCTCGGCAACAAACCCCTGCCCAGAATCCAGGCGCTTTAAGCCATACTGAAGGTGGTGGGATCCCTGGGTTTTATGGTTTGGCCTTGGATTAGCCTTGGGTTGGTTCTCATTGCTTCCGAGCTGTTTTTGCCGGAGCTGGTGGCTGGCCCGACGGGTGTGGCTGCCCTAGGGGCTGCTCTTTTGGCCTATTGGGGGTGGCCGCTTTGGGCCCAGTTCTCGGCTTGGATTGTGCTCTCCCTTGGGCTGATCGTTCTCAGCCGGCGTCTGCTGCCCTCTACTTCAACTCAGTTGGAAGATCTCCTGAAGGAATCGCGGGAAGCGCGGGCAGTTACGGCCATTCCGCCGGGCGAGCGGGGTCGGGTCTCTTATCTCGGCTCCACCTGGAATGCCAAGTGCAGCGTCCCCAACCTGGAGATTCAACCTGGGCAAGAGCTCTATGTGGTCGATCGCCAGGGCAATACCCTGATCGTGATGCCGATTCAGATGCTCAGGTCTTGAGGGGGATCAGGGGCTTGGCTGAGACTCATTGGACAAGCTCTTTTGAGGAAACACCTGAGGAGTCGGGGAACCTCTGCGAAGACGAACAAGAAGCTCGCCCTCAGTCCACCGTCCTGTTTGCAGCGGCTACCCATCCCAACAGGTTCAGCAGGTTCTAAGTAGAAGATGCCGTTGGGGGTGGGGTGCCCCAGCGGGAATTCGACAACCTACAGCAGGGATCCGGCCTGATATCTGCCATAATTACAAGAGCGGGATGTAGCGCAGCTTGGTAGCGCATCTGCTTTGGGAGCAGAGGGCCGCAGGTTCAAATCCTGTCATCCCGATGGAGCTGGCAAAGGGAGCGCTAGGGATCTCCAAGCCATCGGCCAAACTGGTTGCAGGAGCCTCAGCAGGCCAGATCCCATCCCAGGCAAGCTTGCATCACCTGGCCCAAGAGGTACAGGGATCCACAGATGACCGCAGGCGGCTCGCCGGGGTCAGCTGGCTGCTGCAGTTGGGCTTGTAAAGCGGCAAGATCTGGCAGCGCCTGGACAGAGCGAAGATGGGGTTGCAGGATCTGGGCCAGGTGGGCCAGTTCTTCCGGAGGGGTGCCGGCGTGGCCGAAGATGGGCAGGGCAAAGAGGCGATCCCCCGGTCGCAGCAGGGTAGCAAGAATACCCTTGACATCTTTAGTCGTGAGAATGCCCATATACCAGGTGAGAGGGCCGGGCTGGTGCTCGTCTAGGTAGCGGCGCAGCGCCTGGGCGGCGGGCAGGTTGTGGGCCCCATCCAGCAACAACCGGCGGGATCCCACTTGCACCCGCTGCAGACGGCCCGGCCACCGAGTGGCGGCAAACCCCCTGGCCACTGCAGCTTCTGGGATCTGCCAGCCCTGCTCCTGCAGGGTCTCCAAAACGGCTAGAGCTACCGCGGCGTTGGTCAGTTGCACCTCACCGGGGAGGGGCAGGGTGAGTACCTGCTCGCGCCAGCGGACGGCCTGGGGCCCCGACCATTGCAAAGGTTCCACCACCCGCAGAGGACTGCCCATCTGCTCGGCTCTGGCCCGGATCACGGCCATCACCTCGGGGGGTTGGGGTGCGCACACAGTCGGGATCCCCGGCTTGAGGATGCCGGCTTTTTCGAAGGCAATTTGCGGCAGACTGTTGCCCAGACGCTGCCAATGATCCCAGCCAATGGACGTGATGGCAGTGACCACCGGCTCAATCCCGGCATTGGTGGCATCCAGTCGCCCCCCTAGGCCCACCTCCATCACCGCCACCTCCACCTTCTGCTGGCGAAAGTACAGCCAGGCAGCGGCGGTAATGGCCTCAAACTGGGTGGGGGAAGCCTCGCCAGGAGCGTAAGTCTGCAGGCAGTCCCGCACTTGGGCCAACACCTGGCTCCAGTCGCCTGGCGAAATGTACTCGCCGCTTAGCCAGATCCGCTCCCGCCAATTGACCAGGTGGGGAGAGGTGTAGCGACCGACGCGATAGCCCGCCGCCCACAGCACATGGCTGACCCAGGAGCAGACGGATCCCTTGCCGTTGGTGCCGGCTACGTGGATGGCCGGGATCCCCGCTTGGGGCTGGCCGAGGCGCTGCAGCAAAACCTGCATGCGATCCAGGCTGAGATCGACGCCAAAGTGGCCTAGCGACTCCAGAAACCCCGGCCAATCCCAGGTTGGGATTCCACCCATCGGCGGTAGGTTGTTCGGGCTCAAGCGTTCACCTCAACACTATCCCCGCTAACCCAAGCAAAGAGATTACCCTCCCCTCTGCTCAAGCCGGTTTCGCACTGCCCCAGCAGAAGCCGTCAAAGGTTCACCACAAAAGCATCGCGAATACCTGGCTGCTTCAACACCTCTTCGATGATCCCATCTGGCAGGGGATCGTCAAGGCTGAGCACCATCACCGCATCGCCGCGGATGATCTTGCGCCCCACCTGCATGCTGGCGATGTTGACGTTGTAGGCCCCCAGCAGGGTGCCGATGCGCCCGATGATCCCCGGCATATCCCGGTGCAGGGTCATCAGCATATTGGCAGAGGGGGGCACATTCACCGGGAACTCGTCGATCTGGGTGATGCGCACCTCCCGCTCTCCGATCAGCGCTCCCGAAACCGAACGCACCCCGTTGGGGCCATGGGCAATCAACGTCAGGGATCCGGAGTAATCCTTCAAAGAGGGATCTCGCGTCTCCACCACGCGAATGCCCCGTTCCTTGGCCTCGATGGAAGCATTGACGTAGTTAACTCGCTCCCGCAGAGCCAGCGTCAATAGCCCCTTGAGCGCGGCGATGACGATCGGCTGGCCATCTTTTTCCGCCAGGGATCCCTGGAGGCGGATCTCCAACTGGCTGACCCGATCCCCCGCCAACTGGCCCACCAAGTTGCCCAGAGTTTCCGCCAAGTCCAGGTAGGGCTTGAGGCTTTGCAGCACCTCCGCCTGCAAGCCAGGGATGTTCACAGCAGAACGGGCAGGCAGCCCCAACAACACATCGCGGATCTGCTCTGCCACATCGATGGCCACATTCACCTGCGCCTCTTCGGTGGAGGCCCCCAGATGAGGGGTTAGCAGGATCTCCTTGCCCAAGGAAAGCAGAGGTGAATCTTTGCTGAGGGGCTCATCGGCAAAGACGTCCAGGGCCGCCCCCGCAATTTGGCCGGATTTGAGGGCTTCATAGAGGGCTTGCTCGTCCACTAAGCCGCCGCGGGCACAGTTGATCAGGCGGGCGGTCGGCTTCATCAGGCGGAAGGTCTCGGCGTTGAACAGGTTGGTGGTCTCAGGGGTCTTGGGGACATGCAGGGTGATGTAGTCCGATTCCTGCACCAAAGTTGTGAAATCCACCAGGCGCACCCCCAGTTGCTCCGCCCGCTCCATCGAAAGGTAGGGATCGTAGGCCAAAAGCCGCATCCCCATCGCCTTGGCAATCTGGGCCACATGGGATCCAATGCGACCCAGGCCAACAATGCCCAGTGTCTTTTTGTACACCTCTACCCCGACAAACTCCTGCCGCTTCCATTGGCCTGCTTTCAGAGAGGCATTGGCATCGGCAATGTGGCGGGAGAGGGCCATCATCAAAGCGATGGCGTGCTCGGCGGCAGCAATCGTATTGCCCTCAGGGGAGTTGACCACCAGGATCCCAGCTTTGGTGGCGGCAGCCACGTCGATGTTGTCCACGCCCACCCCCGCCCGACCGATGATTTTCAAGTTCGTCCCCGCCTCGATCACCTCGCGGGTGACCCGCGTGCCGGAGCGCACCATGATGGCATCGTAGTTGGGAATGACCGCAATCAACTGCTCCGGCGTGAGGTCGGTTTGCACATCCACCTGGGCCACTTGGGAGAGGATGTCGATTCCCGCCTGATCGATGGGATCCGTGACGATAACTCTGGGCATAAGCGACAATAGCCTAATCGGATGTGGGGCAACAGAAGCAGAAGAGCCAATACCGCAAGCCAGGCTGGATCGCATCCATGTTGACCCAACCCCAGCCAGCACCCTTTAATCTACCGCGAAAGTCCGCCAGCACGCGCAAGACCTGCCGCTCCCAAAGAGCAAGAGTCCCAGTTTCCTAGGCCCCGGTGGAGATGGGTTGCTCACGGGCGGGATCCCACAAGAGCCAGGTACTTGCCGTCGATTAAAAAGATGCCATTGGCAAACTGTACACTGTAGGTGCCCAACAGCCGCCGCTGCAAGATCACCCCTTGTTCGTGCAGCCGAATCAAATGGGCAGGGCGCAACATCGGCATCGGGTCAGCCGTTTTCAAGTAAGGAGGCATCTCCACCACCTCAACCCTCGCCCCCACCGGCAGCAAACCTTGAGCTTCAGACATGGCCCCACAAGCATCGACGCTACACCTGCCTTTAGCTTAACGTAAGGTGCGGAATTCCCCACCCGGGTGGGGATGGATAGCACCCTCTGACTGATTCTGGATGTATTGCTTCA
>NZ_JANSIZ010000094.1:0-7885 GCF_047462315.1 Synechococcus sp. H60.2
GAGAGCCTGTGAGCCTGCCCCGCTAGTAGGAGCCAACATCCAGCTCAAAGCGTTCGCGTCCCTCGACGGTGGTCAGCGATACTGTCCAGCCCCTCTCACGGAAAAAGAAGATGCGGGCGTCATACGTGACAAAGCCACCCTTAAACGCTATGACTGAACGGTTTTTCTGCTGAGCAACCTTGCGGGCAGCGGCTAACCTTCTGCCTACCTGTTGTGCCACTCGCGCTAGCGGGACAGAGTCCTTATTGCTGGAGAGACCAAACCGCGCCCGAATCTCGCGGTAGCAAAGGGATTGGAGCTTAATAGCGTTGACTATCTTCTCTGGCGTGTTTTGGTTAACCCAGTTTAATGCTTGTGCAAAAGCATCCAGAGTCGCATCCAGCTTGGCGGCTTGTGACGCAGATACCTTGAGCTTGCAGGAGATAGTTAAAACTTGGGTCATGTTGCAACTATACGTTATCCGCATTCCTCCCGGCCCTGACCCTACGGGTACAGGACGGGGCTCCTGCGGTTTCTAGCTGAAGATGTTATAAATGATCGAATGATTGAGATGCGAGCGCTTTGATGACTGTAAGCCCCCGCTTGTCAGCGAGGAGAGCGTCTCGTCTGTGGATTCTTGCTGCTGACTTGGCGGGGAGGGGTAGTGGATGGTTAACCAGCGGATGCGAGGCCGTTCCTCTCCTGCCTCTGGGATCCTCCCCTTTGGCTCCTTGATGGTGCTGAGTGTTTCCGTTGGGGCCTTGGCGGCCTTGGGCTGGCAGTTGTGGCAGCTCCTTGCCCCAATGTTGGCTCCCCCTGCTCCACCCCAATTTCAGCGGGCGGTGCGCCCGGCTCCCTTGCCCAGCCCGACAAGTTTGCCTTCTCCCCCCTTTGTTCGCATCAGTGGGACAGAGTCCTTGCCGGCGGCGGGCACCATCGACCCTGAGACCTTTCCTCCCGGCAGCCGCGGGCGGGTGATTGAGCCGATTGGCCTGGCCATTCGCAGCCAGCCTTCTGCTGATGGAGCCTACCAAGGGGGAATTGTGGCGGGGGAAACGGTGACGGTGCTGGAGTACAGCGCCGATGGCCGCTGGCAACGGGTGCGGCGGGAGTTGAACGGTCAAGAGGGCTGGGTGCGGGCGGGCAATTTGGGCCCTGTGGAAGGGGCGACAGAGGTTGCTTCAGCCACAACTTCTGCAACTTCTACAGTCGAATCCACGCCTGACCCTACTCCTTTGCCGACTCGGCTTTCGGCAGCAACAAACATTGCCCCCGGCTCACAGGGGCGGGTGATCGAGCCAATTGGTTTGGCGCTGCGAGCCACTCCCGACCGGGAAGGGGCCTACATCGGTGGTGTGCCCATGAACGAGGTGGTGACGGTGTTGGAGTACAGCGCCGATGGCCGGTGGCAGCGCATCCGGCGGCAGAACGGGCAAGAGGGCTGGGTGCGGGCTGGAAACCTGGCGCAGGAGTAGCAAGATGCCCCAGCGGGGGATTGTGGTGCCCCGAAAGTTTGTGTTTGGCTAGGTCAGTAGCGCTGGCCGAACTCTAGGTGAAGCAACTCCTCTCTCCCTTGTGGGTCATTTCCTTCAGGGATCCCTTAGCCAAAGGGGTAGTTTTTGCTCTGGTGGCCCTGGGGCTGGCCTCTGGGATAACCGCTTGTCGCCCGGCGGCAAAACGGGAGGGGATCAGGGAGCCGCAGGCGATCTCTGCCTCGGCCAAAGGCACGCTGGAGCTATGGGCCAACGGCGAAGCATTCGTGCGGGAGGGGCTGGTCTCCAAGGACGGCTGGGCACTGCAGTTTGAGCATGTGTACGTGACGCTGGCAGATGTCACGGCCTACCAGACAGATCCCCCTTTTGATCCGCAAGGGGAGGAGGAGCTGCGGGCCAAGGCCCTGGTCAGCCTGACAGGCCCTCTCACGGTGGATTTGGTGCCAGCGGCGGGGGCAGAACGGGTTCTGCTGGGATCCCTGGAAGCTCCCCCTGGCCACTACAACGCCTTGGCTTGGCGCCTGGTGCCGGCAGCGGAGGGGCCGGCCAAGGGCTACTCCCTCTGGATTGAGGGCAAAGCCCGGCCAGCAAAAGGGGAGGGAGAGGGGATCCCCTTTGTGCTCAAGTTCAGCGCCGAGCTGGCCTTTGTCTGCGGCGAGTATGTGGGGGAAGCGCGCAAGGGCTTTGTCCAGGCGGGCCAGGTGGCGGATCTGGAAGCGACTTTCCACTTTGACCATCTGTTTGGGGATGGCAGCCTACCGCCGGAAGATGACCTCAATCGGGTGGCGCTGGGGTTTGCCCCCCTGGTGAAGCTGGATCCCCTCTCTCTGGAGCAGCGGCTAAAGGGGGGATCCGACCCTCTGGTCTGGGATGACCTGCAGGAAAGTGGGACGGCGTCCAAAACCCTCTTGGAGATCCTGCAGAACTTGGGCCACGTGGGGGAGGGCCACTGCCGCGCGTCCTCTGACCGCCTCGACAGGACGGGATCTTGACCTTAGGTCTTTGCCCTCAAGCTTGGGTGGCTTTTGCAGTCGAGAGATTGTCCTCTACTTTTGCCGACCGATGCACTTAGTCTGGCCAAAGCGCCTCCCTTTCTACACTTACTGGCAACTGAGCTGGCTGGCCTGCGGCCTGCTCTTGTCTACTCCGGCTTGGGCTCATGGGGTGGAGGCCTCTTGGCGGGCCGTTCCCACTTTCGAGATCCAAGCCCGCTACGATTCCGGCGAGCCGCTGCGTTCTGCCCGCGTTACGGTGTTTGCACCCACCCATCCCACCACCCCTTGGCAGGAAGGGCAAACGGATGAGCAGGGGCGATTTCTGCTGCAGCCGGATCCTGAGCTCAAGGGGCTGTGGCAGGTGCGCATTCGCCAGGCCGGCCACGGCGTGGTGGTGAATGTGCCGGTGGGCGAAGCGGCTATGCAGGCAGAGGGGATCCCCAACGGCTCCTCCTTTGGCCCTCTGCAGCGGGGGGTTATGGCTGCCTGCATCCTCTGGGGGTGCTTGGGTACGGCCCTGTTTTTCTCCCGGCCCCGTCCCTCCCAAGGCCCAGAACTCCCCGACTCCCCAGGGGGTGCTGCCGCTTTGAGCCAGGACTAGCCATGCACATCAGCGAGGGCCTTCTGCCAGCACCGCTTTGGCTGGGGGGGTATGGCATCACTGCCCTGCTGACGGGTTGGAGCCTACACCTCCTCCAGCGCTTGGAAAAGGATCCCCGCCGCCAACTCCCCAAAGCGGCGCTGCTGACCGCCGCCTTTTTTGTTGCCTCCTCCCTTCACCTGCCTTTTCCTCCGGCCAGCCTACACCTGCTGCTCAATGGCTTGTTGGGCGTGCTGTTGGGGGTCTTGGCCTACCCGGCAATTGTGGTGGGCCTGTTTTTCCAGGCGGTGGCTTTTGGCCACGGGGGGCTGACCACGCTGGGGATCAACGCCGCCATTATGGGGATCCCGGCGCTCTTGGCAGGGGGGATCTTTCGGGCAGGCCGGCAGCTAATGGGAGCTGGGTTGGCGGCCTTCTGGGCGGGAGCGGCGGGGGTGGGGCTGGCGGCGCTGCTCTTCTATGGGGTGCTCATGGCTGCTCTCCTAGGCGAGGGGACGGTCTCCACCCAAGCAGAGCGCTTGGCCTTGGGCAGCTTGGTGATGGCCCACCTCCCTCTGGCAGCGGTGGAGGGGCTGTTTACCCGTTGGGTGGTGCGGTTTTTGCAGCGGGTGCAACCGGATCTGTTGGGAGAAGATGCCAAAAGATAGGGCCGAGGTCGTCATCTCCCCGGACCTCAGGGGAAGGCAGTTCTCCCCACCCGCTCCCCTCCCTCCCTCCCCCGCTTGGCTGCGCCGCTGGCGGCCTTTGCCCAAGCTGGTGGGCCTAGGAGCCCTGATGGCAGCTTGCGCCCAGGTGCAGCGCTTAACCTTGCTGCCCCTAGTCTGGGTGCTGGTGGCTCTTCTCTGGGCGCTCTCCGGGTTGCCCCTGCGCCAAGGGCTAAGACGGCTGGCTGCTCCAGGCGCTTTGCTCATCGCCTTCGTTGCCCTTCTACCCCTAGTTGTGGGAGATACCATCCTCTGGCGCTGGGGATCCCTAGCTTTGCGCTGGGAGGGGCTGGAGAGGGCGCTCTGCCTTGGCGGGCGCAGCCTGGCCCTATTGGCGCTGGCAACGCTGCTGGTGGAGACCACCCCTCTGCCAGCCCTGCTGGCAGCCCTGCGGGCTGTAGGGATCCCCGACCTCCTGCTGGAACTGGCCTGGTTGACGCAGCGCTATTTGCAGGAGATAGGCGCCCAGTGGCAGCAGATGCAACGAGCAGCCCGCTTGAGGGGCTGGCAACCGCGGGGATCCCTGTGGCGCCCGGGCCCGGCCTTGCGCCAAGACCTGCCCTTCCTGGCTGCTGCCGTAGGCACTCTCCTAGTGCGCAGCTATGAGCGCTCTGAGCGCGTCTATCAGGCCCTGCGTCTGCGAGGCTATGGAAAAGCGCCCTTGCTCCCAGAAGAGAGGGCAGGGGATCCCTGCAGTTGGGCGGCCAGCGGTCTGGCAGTGGCTGTAGCTCTTGGCTTGGTGTGGGTTCAACTTGGGGGGTAGGCCGATTGAGCTGGTGGGCAGACGATCCTCCTCCCCGCCTTCAGAAGCGAAGCCCAACTAGAACTAGAATAAGAAAGCTTTAATTTCTGGTGTCGCCATTTTCTCGGCCTCTCCTGTGGCTATGAACCGGTTGGAGACCGCTTTGCCTACACCCTCTCGCGGCCCTGTCGCTCCTCCAAAGGAAGCACCGGCCGTTGCCGTTGTGCACCTGGGCTGTGAGAAAAACCGGGTGGACACAGAACACATGATGGGTCTGCTGGCCCAGGCGGGCTACCGGGTGGAAGGGGATGAAGACAGCGCCGACTACGTTATCGTCAACACCTGCAGCTTCATCGAGGCGGCGCGGCGGGAGTCGGTCAGCACCCTGATGGAGCTGGCGGTACAGGGCAAGAAGATCATCATCGCCGGCTGCTTGGCGCAACACTTCCAAGAGGAGCTGCTGCGGGAGATCCCGGAGGCAGTGGCCATTGTGGGCACTAGCGACTACCACCAAATTGTCCAGGTGATTGAGCGGGTGGAGCGGGGAGAGCGGGTTAACGCCGTTACCTCCAGCTTGGACTACATTGCCGATGAGACCGTCCCCCGCTATCGCACCACCCACGCGCCGGTGGCCTACCTGCGGGTAGCTGAAGGGTGTGACTATCGCTGCTCTTTCTGCATCATCCCCCACCTGCGGGGCAAGCAACGCTCCCGCTCCATCGAGTCTATCCTGCGGGAAGCAGAACAGCTGGCTGCAGAAGGGGTGCAGGAGCTCATCCTCATTTCCCAGATCACCACCAACTACGGGATCGACCTGTACGGGGAGCCACGGCTGGCCGAGCTCATCCGCGCCCTAGGCCAGGTTCCCATTCCCTGGATCCGCATGCTCTACGCCTACCCCACGGGCATCACCCCAGCGGTGGTGGAGGCCATTCAGGAGACCCCCAATTTCTTGCTCTATCTGGATCTGCCGCTGCAGCACAGCCATCCCGAGATCCTCAAGGCCATGAACCGCCCCTGGCAGGGCCAGGTCAACGACCGGTTAATCGAGTGGCTGCGCCAGGCGCTGCCCAACGCTGTGCTGCGCACCAGCTTTATTGTGGGCTTTCCCGGCGAGACGGAGGAGCACTTCCAGCATCTGTTGGACTTTGTGCAGCGCCACCAATTTGACCATGTGGGGGTGTTTACTTTTTCTCCTGAGGAAGGTACCCCCGCCTACCACCTCCCCCACCCAGTGCCTGAGCGCGTCAAAAAAGAGCGCCGCGCCCGCCTAATGCAACTGCAGCAAGGGATCGCCTTCCGCCGCAACCGCGAGCAGGTGGGCCGGGTGGTGCCTGTGCTCCTGGAGCAGGAAAACCCCCGCACTGGCGAGTGGATTGGCCGCTCCCCCCGCTTTGCCCCTGAGGTGGACGGGGTGGTGTACGTGCGCGGGCCGGGATCCCTGGGATCCCTGGTGCCGGTGCAGATTACACGGGCCGAGCCCTACGATCTCTTTGGCCAGGTGGTGGAGGCACTGCCAGGCTTTAGCTGGAGTGGACGGTAAGATAATCTGGTTGGACTATGGCCAGTGCAGATGAGCTAAAACAGGCGGCGGCCCAGGCGGCAGCTCAAAAGGTTCAGTCGGGCATGGTGGTGGGCCTGGGCACGGGATCCACAGCCGCTTTTGCCGTGAGCGCCCTGGCGGAGCGGATGCAAAAGGAGGGGCTGCAGTTTATCGGGGTGCCCACCTCGGAGCGCACAGCGGAACAAGCCCGCTCGCTAGGGATCCCGCTGGCCACGCTGGAGGAGCAGCCGCGCCTAGATTTGGCCATTGACGGCGCCGATGAAATTGAAGTGGGATCCCTCAACCTAATCAAAGGAGCGGGGGGAGCCCTGCTGCGGGAAAAATTGGTGGAGGCCAGCGCTGCCGAGCTCATCATTATTGCCGATGCCTCCAAGAAGGTGCCGCATTTGGGCACGCGCTTTCCGGTGCCGGTGGAGGTGGTGCGCTTTGGCTGGAAGACGACCCTAGCGCGGGTGGAGGCCCTGGGCTGTCAGGCGGTGCTGCGGCGCAATGCCGACGGGGATCCCTACCTCACCGACGAGCAGCACTACATCCTCGACTGCCAGTTTGGCCCCATCGCCGATCCAGCCAAGCTGGCTGAGCAACTCAAGGGAACGGTGGGGGTGGTGGAGCACGGCCTGTTTATCGGCATGGCCACGGAGGCCATTATTGCTAGCCCTGAAGGGATCGAGACGCTGCGGCGGAGCTAAGGGCCAACTCGGCTGCCAGCAGGATGGCCTGCTTGAGGCTCTCGGCCCGGGCCACCCCTTGCCCGGCTATGGCAAAGGCGGTGCCGTGGTCGGGGGAGGTGCGGATGAAGGGCAGCCCCAGGGTCAGGTTGACGGCCCGGTCAAACGCCAGCAGTTTTACAGGGATCAGGCCTTGGTCGTGGTAGAGGGCCAGGTAGGCGTCGGCCACGGCGGGGGATCCTTGGCCATACCAAGCCTGGGCGGGAGCCAGCCACATGGTATCGGGGGGGAGGGGCCCCCAGATTTTGGCGTGGGGATAACTACTTAGCAGCTCCGCCAGCCACTCCTGCTCCTCTGAGCCCAGTTGCCCCTGTTCGCCGGCATGGGGGTTGAGGCCAGCCACGGCAATGACGGGATCAGCAATTGCAAAGAGCTGGCGCAGGGATTCCGCCAGCAGGTCCAGCTTTGTGCGCACCAGTTCGGGGGTAAGGGTGAGGGGCACCTGGCGCAAGGGAATATGGGTGGTGGCCAGCAGAACTCGGAGCTGCCAGCCGCTGTGGGGGGAACGGGCCACAAACAGCATGCCGTAGCGCTCGCGCCCGCTGAGCTGGGCCAGGACTTCGGTCTGACCGGGAAAGGGGTAGCCCGCCTGGTGCCAGAGGTATTTGGCGATGGGGGCGGTCACGATCCCTTGGAACTGCCCCCGCAGCGCTTCTTCAATAGCTGCTTTCAGGTAGCCAAAGCTGGCTGCCCCGCTCTGGGCATCCCCCCGACCCACGCGCGAGGGCTCTAGGTGGAAGCCGCTGGGGCACTCCAGGACTGGGATCCCTGCTGGGTCGGCTAAGGGATCCGTTACCCCTTTTGCTTTCAAGAGGCGGTGGGCAGCCTGCAAAACCTGCCGCTCGCCTACTACGGTTATCTGGGCGCAGGCCTGCACTTGGGGATCCGCCAGGGCCTTGAGCACAATTTCCGGTCCAATCCCCGCCGGATCTCCCAACGTCAGAGCCAGCTTTGGCAGCACTGAGCTCATTGGATCCTCCCAAAGGGGAACCAAAGATTTCCTTTCCAATTTCTAGGGATCCTCCCAAAGGGGGAACCGAAAGAAAGAAGGGCTTGGCTTAGCACCATAGCCCTTCTCG
>NZ_JANSIZ010000095.1:0-7681 GCF_047462315.1 Synechococcus sp. H60.2
CCCCCCCCCGCCCCCCCCCCCCCCCCCGAACTGTTTTTTGTAACCACGCAGCCGCCATAAGAGATCATGCCTTGTCTCGCGGCCTCGGAGATGTGTATAAGCTCCAGTCACAGGCGGCCCCAGCAGGCCGAGGGAAGCCCGAACCTCGCTGATCTTGGTTCACAGGGTTGCCATTTAGGTCAGTACACTGCCCTGATGGAACGGCATCGATTGCTGCACTGGGCACTTGGAGCGCGTGAGTTTGAGTCGATCCACCATTATTGGTTAGCGGCCCCAGGTTCAATACTGCTGGCGTTACCGACGTAAATCCTGAGCCGCAGCTTGTATCTGTGGCAAAGTTCACCCCGCTAGCTGTGAGGGAGCCAGAACAGTTGTTCCCACTTGTACTTATCGCTGCGATTGAGTGCCTGATATTGGCTGTGGCGTTGTTGAAAATACCGCCACCAGAGGAAGCTGAGTTCGAGGCAACCGTCACAAAACTCAGGTTAACGGTGCCGAGGTTATGGATCCCGCCCCCCTTTTGTCCAGCACTGTTGCCTGAGAGTGTGCTGTTGGTGAGGCTAACTGTGCTGCTGCTGGAGACGTAAAGGCCGCCGCCTGCCCAGGGAGTATTGTTGAACGAGATCTCAGTTGCGGTGATGGTGGCTGTACCGCCGCTGTCGTTGTAAAGGCCGCCCCCATTTTGACCAGCGTTATTGCTGGAGATCCCTGTGACATCGATGGTGAGGGTGCCTTTGTTGTAAAGACCACCCCCATCTTGACCAACGCCATTGGTGAAGATTCCGGCACTGGTGATGGTTGCTTGGCCGCCGCTGTCGTTGTAAAGGCCGCCCCCATTTTGACCGGCGCCGTTGTTGGAGATCCCCGCGTTGCTGATGGTGAGGGTGCCTTTGTTGTAAAGGCCACCCCCCTCTTGGCTGACGCCATTGCTAGAGATCCCCGCACTGGTAATGGTTGCTTGGCCGCCGCTGTCATTGTAAAGGCCGCCTCCCTTTTGGCTGGCGCCATTGTTAGAGATCGTTATACTGCTGAGGGTAAGGACACCCAAGCTGTAAACGCCACCCCCATCTTGGCCAACATTATTTCCGGAGATTACGCTGTTGGTAATATTTGCTTGGCCGCCGCTATCGTTGTAAAGGCCGCCTCCATTTTGACCGGCGCCATTGTTGGAGATCCCCGCGTTGCTAATGGTGAGGGTGCCTTTGTTGTAAATACCAGCACCATCTTGGCTGACGCCATTCTGTGAGATCCCCCCACTGGGAATATTTACTTGGCCGCCACTGTCGTTGTAAAGGCCGCCCCCATTTTTGCCCGCGCCATTGTTGGAGATCCCCGCGTTGCTAATGGTGAGGGTGCCTTTGTTGTAAATACCACCCCCCTCTTGGCCAGCGCCATTGGTGGAGATTCCAACGCTGGTGATGGTTACCTTGCCGCCGCTGTCGTTGTAAAGGCCGCCTCCCTTTTGGCTGGCGCCATTGCTGGAGATCCCCGTGTTGCTGATGGTGAGGGTGCCCTTGTTATAAATACCGCCTCCATCTTGGACAACGATATTGCTGGATATCCCAGTAGTGACAATGGTTACCTTGCCGCCGCTGTCGTTGTAAAGGCCACCCCCATCTTGGCCAGCGACATTGGAGGAAATTTCAGAATCTGTAACGGTTACCGTGCTCAAGCTGTAGACGCCGCCACCAAGAGAAGTTGCCTTGTTGTTGGAGATCTGAGTTTTTTCAATTTCAAACTGTCCGCCAGCATCGACGAAAACTCCACCACCCGCCGTATGTGGAAACCCTGACCCATCTGCACAACCTTGGTAGAGTCCCACGTCTTTCATCTGGAGATCGCCTGTACTCTGGACATGGAAGAGGCGGAATTCTCCTTTGGCTGCAGTGTTATCCGGCTTACATGTCACCGAAGTGTCGCGCTGAATGCCTGCACCATTTCCTTGAAGGGTGATGGTGCTCGTGATGTCCAAATCGTCGTTGTCGGCTCCACTGTCTGTTTGGTGCCCACCTCCATCGTCGTCCAGCGACAAGATATAATAATATGTTTGCAGCACAATGGTGTCTGCCCCTGAGCCTGCGATGCATTCGCCAGCTGTACTAAATAATGCAGAATCGGTGTTGGCTGCAATGACCGCTTCCCGCAAAGAGCATTGGCCGTCATCAGATATGACATCGGCTGGGTTTGTAACATTAATTGTTGCGGCTTGGGCAGGCAATCCTAGACCTGCAACAGCTACACCGACCAAAAAGGGGACGACAATGCCAGAAGTGTAGGAGCGCACAGCGGTCTCTTCAGCGGGTTTCTGGGCAGCGAAGATATCTGTAAGGGTATCTAATAAGTCTTTCGCCCACATACCCACTCACCTGGGAACGACGGCTTCAAAGCGAATGGCCCCGGCAGTGCCAGATCCCCCCACGTCGACCACCGCCACTCCGTTGGAGTTGGTGATGCTGCTGCAGGCTGGCGGCACCGCTTGTCTCTGGAGAATGAGAAGCTCTCCCTCTAAGCCGGATGCCACTTCGCAGCCATAGATCAAGATCTCTGCATCATCAGCCAGGCTAGATTTCCACTGCGAGAGCAAGCTTGCATATTCGGATAGGTTTTCTAGGCTGAGAAGGCTTTTGCCCAACTGTATTGAGCCCGCCTGCCCGTGAGATAGAACGTGCCAAGCTCTAACCCCTTTTCGACCTCGCAGCGCCTCGGCGATCTGCTGGATCCCGTCTTTGTTAGGATCCAAAGGAATAATCTCTGTTCCAGGTCGGATCCCTGCTAGCAAGATCGACAGATCGGGCAAAGCTTGGTCGATAAAGACCAGCCCATCTTGAGCAGAGTGTTGCAGAAGTATATTCCCTGATGTAGCGGAGTCGGCATTCTCCACTCTCAAAAGCAAAATGAGCAAAGCTGTGGAAACGGATCCCAAAGTACGGCTGAGAATCTGCAGTAGCTCGGCGGGTTGCTTAGAGTTGGGCGGAGACGGTCTTGAGGTCAACATCTAACACTCCTCGCTTTTTCAGGGAATGTCTTCAAAAAAGAAAGAAACAGGACTCAATTCCAAGCGAAGCGGCTACAAATTGTCTACTCTCACCGTAACTGGATTACTGAATACTAAAGTTCCAGATGATAGACGGACTGAAGCTCTATTGGTGATGACGATGGGTAGGGCAGGAGCCTCAGGAGAAAGTGTTGCTGCCGGCAAAGGAGTTCCGGGAGCAAGAGGAGAAGCTGGTGGCCGAGTTGCCGGCGGTTCAATGGGCACTGGAGGCGGAGTCGGCACCGGGATCCGCAGCCGACAGGGTTGATCGGATTGATTGCCTTCCAGGGCATAGCAAACTCGAATCAGATCCTCTACAAAACGCAGCCCATTAAAACTCAGCCGATCCGCTTGCTGAATGATATCGGCAATAACTTCCTCTAGGTTGCGGACAGTTTTGGAAAGAGGAATGCTAACAAACAAAATGTTCTCCAAATCCCTAACCTCAGGGGGGGCTAAGTTCGAGAAGGGTACCCGCTCCCGTTCCCGCAGCAAGATGCGATAGAGAGCCTCGCTCCAAGGAGAGACATCGACGGCTGCACTGAAAACAAATCCCCGCAGCGGTGTAGGCTGGCTGGCCTGCCGTCCCTGCCCAACGAGGTTCGATTGCACCGAAACCAATTTCCCCGGCGGCTGCGTGATCGAGCCGGAAAAGGGAATCGTAAAGCGCAAGTTGCTATCCAGGGTGGCAGTGGCCAAGGGGGGAAACAAAATCTCTCCCCGTGAGCTCAAGCCGACTAGCTGAACTGAGTTGCCTGCCGAAAAGACTGGCCCGCCTGTACAAAGAGCAGCCATGGATCCCGGGCCACAAAGCTGAGCAAAGGGATCAACGACCAG
Organism: Synechococcus sp. H60.2; assembly: GCF_047462315.1. Lineage (NCBI taxonomy): Bacteria > Bacillati > Cyanobacteriota > Cyanophyceae > Synechococcales > Synechococcaceae > Synechococcus > Synechococcus sp. H60.2. Next base: position 3,872 of record NZ_JANSIZ010000095.1, read on the forward strand.
CCCCAGGATGGCAGCCGCGGAGCCGGCAGCGGGATCCCTTGTCGGCAACTCCACCCCAGCAGGATTGCCAGAGCCGCCACTACTGCAACTTTTCAGCAAAACAGTGAGGGAGCCTGTAACCACAGCAGCCAGGACAAGCGCAGCCGGTCGCCAAAATCTGCTGGATGTGCCCAGTCGTCGAAACATGTACCTATGCCTCGCTCTCAATTGCGGATGCTGTCGGTTTGCAGAAGGGCTCTAGCGGGATCCCACCGTGAGAACGGCGTCGCTAAAGGATGTCACAAAACGGCTTCCCTCTCTTTCGACCCGCAGTTCGCCGCTGAGAAGATAAGAGCCAGCAGGTAGGGGAACATTGCTTTGTACCCGCACCTGCAGGCGGTGCTCTCCAATAGCAGCAGGGAATAGATTGGCAAAGGGAGCTTCCAGAACTTCGGCAAACCGCGCCAGCACAAACGTGCCTTCTGTGGCCGCCGCCAGTCGCTGGAGCTCCAGCAGGTTTAAGTCAACGCCCAGCCCAACTACATACACGGTCAGCTTCTGCCCCCGCTCTTGGGCCAGAGTTGTGAGCTCCCGAATGGTCTGGTCAATGGAGCGGGTGCTCTCGTTGTCGATGCCGTCGGTAAACACCACCAGGCGGCGGTTGAAGGTCTCATTGGGGCGAAAGTCACTTAAGAAACGCCCGGCTTCCACCGTGGCGTCATACAAGGCGGTGTTCCCACCGGGATTTGCCCGCAATACCCCTCGCCTAAGCAGTTGCTTATCGCTGGTGAAGTCTTGCAGCAGTTGGGCCGTGCGTAAAGGCTGGCCGAGAGCCGTAGCGCCAAAACCGACCCCTCGGTTATCAAAACGGAGCACTGCCCCCAGATCCAAGGGTGTGGTGCGAAATTGATCCAAAAGCCCAAAAACAGCTAAGAAGCGACGGGACTGGGGATCCAAAACCAACAGGCTGCCGGAGCCGTCCATGAGGATGGCCATGAGCAAAGGCTGACGGGCCAGCTCAGCTCGAGGGTTCTCGATGCGGGTGGGGCTTAGAGTTACTGTGGCTGACTGCGGGATCCCTTGCAGATCGGTTATGCGGTTAACTTGCAAGCTGACCTGGGCAGGAGAAAGCTGGGTGACCGGCTGAGGCGGATCCCCTGCTTGCAAGAGGGCAATGTTGAACTCCATCTCCCCCTGGGTGGTGCTGAAACTGCGCGTCAGAGCCCCGTTGAAGGTCAAGCGCGTTTGGGATCCCAAAGAAGCAGGGTCGATCCCTGTGCTACTGGAAGAGCCACAGCCGGTTATGGAGATCCCCAGCAGGATCAAGACAATTGCCCAGCCAGTTTCTCGGTTTTGGGGTCTGCTAAGCTGCATTGTTGAAACCTGAAGAATATAGCCGATAACACAGACAAGCTTGAGGACAGCAGCGTAAACCTACCATGAGAAAAACCCAGGAGCATCGCGGAGAAAAGAACCCAAGTGTATAAGAAAGTACACTATAAGCTTGTTTTCGGGTCGATTGCTTCTATCGACGACGTTTCTGCAAGCTAATTGCTCTCCTTTAACCTTGGCTAGGAAACCTTCTCTGTCTCCATTTGGGGCAGGGCAGGGGCGACGGCGATTGTCCCTGCAGAGGTGCCTGTAGCCCGCCTGCGGGTGTAAGCTCTAGAGGGATCCCTCTGGGTGAGGAGGACGGTCGGACATGGCGGCCAAGCAACTGAAGTTCTACTGGAGCCCGCAGTACCAAATCTTTAGTTGTGACGGGGCCAAGCTGGAGGGGCACGGCGCCATTCAAACCAATCCCTCGCATGACTTGGTGCATCTGTTTATCGCCGCCAACGGCAACATGCCCTGGCAGCCGGTAGAAAGCCGCGAGCAAACCTGCTTTGCCGAGTACAACGCCGTGCTCCTGGAGCACCTTTTGGTCAACTGCTTCAACGTAGCGGTGCTGGGATCCATGGCCCCAGAGCAGGTTGTTCTGGAGGCGCGCAAGTTTTTGCAGTGGTTTGTTTCCGAGCACTACGCGCCGTTTCCGGTCTCTGAAGAAGAGGCTTTTTGTTGCTTTGCAGCCCACCTAGATATCGAGCGCATAGTGCGGTTATTCCCCTACTTCTACAGTTTGCGCGCCTGGGAGTGCTTCAGCCCCGATTACCGCAACGCGGTTTACGACTTGGAATTTACTTCCGAAGACGATCCGGTCAGGGAAGCCCCGGAATGGGCGGCGGATCCCAATATCTTGGAGACCCAAGAGCTGGTGCGGCAGAAGCTCGCTGAAGCTGTGGCGGAGGCGAGATCGATCCGGCCCAAGGCGGAGCCCGTTTTCCCGCAAACCTTGTTGGCTTCACCGCTGTCCAATCCCCCAGCCAAGACCAAGCAGAAAAAAGGGGGGCTCGGCTTCAAGCCCACCCCCACCCGTTAATGGTTGATCCCCCCTTCCCGGTCCCATCAAGGGAGAGGGGTTGGAAGCTGACTACTCTGGGCCCACCACCAGGCGGCGGAAGGCCTTCTTGCCCACCTGGAGAACCCGCCCGACCAGGTCAGAAGCGTTGGCAAACTCCAAGTCGGGATCCTCCACTTTTTGCCCGTCCAGCCGCACGGCGCCTCCTTGGATTTGCCGACGGGCCTCGGCGGCGCTCTTGCACAGGCCGGACTCGCGCAGGAGGTAGCTGAGCTTCACCGGATAGGACAATCCCTCGAGGGCAAAGGTGGGGATGGATCCTGCCTCGACAAGATTGCCTTGCAACACCAGCGCTTGGGCGGTGCGCTGCGCCTCTTCCGCCGCCTCAGGGGAGTGAAATTGGGCCACCAGAGTTTTGGCTAGGAGAATCTGGCGCTGACGGGGATCCGCCGGCAGCTCTGAGGGGGGCACCGCCGTGAGCAACTCAAAATACCGCTCCACCAGGTGATCCGGCACCTTCTCCAGCTTGGAGTACATGGTGAGGGGATCCTCGGTCAGGCCCACGTAGTTGTTTTTGGACTTGGACATTTTCTGGTAGCCATCCAAGCCCTCCAAAAGCGGCACTGTCAGGCAAAGCTGCGGCGTTTGGCCCTTCCAAAGCTGCAGCTCCCGGCCAACCAGGAGGTTAAAGCGCTGGTCAGTTCCCCCCAGCTCCACGTCAGCTTCGAGGGCCACCGAGTCGTAACCCTGCAGGAGGGGGTAAAGAAATTCGTGCAAGTACACCGGTGTTCCAGCTTGGTAGCGCTGGGCAAAGTCTTCTTTGGCCAACATCTGCCCCACCGTCATCTGGGCCTGCAGCTCGATTAGCTCGCTCAGGGTGAGGCGGGCCAGCCACTCGCTGTTGCGGCGCACCTCCAGCCGGCCAGGGGTCGCAAAGTCCAAGATCTTGGCAGCCTGCTCCAGATAGGTGCGGGCGTTTTCCTCCACTTCTGCCGGTGTCAGGCGGGGGCGGGCCTCCGACTGGCCAGTGGGATCCCCCACCAGCGCCGTAAAATCCCCGATGAGCAAAATGGCCACATGGCCGGCATCCTGGAATTGGCGCAGCTTGCGCAAAACCACCGCGTGGCCCAGGTGTAGATCTGGCCGCGTGGGATCGATGCCTAGCTTCACCCGCAAAGGGCGATCCGTTGTGGCCAGGCGCTCCACCAGAGCTGCCGCCCCCCCTGGGAAGATCTCGGCTACCCCCCGCTGGGCGATCTCGGCGATGCGAGGATCCCCCTGGGCTGACGAGACGGCAGTTAGAGACATTTTCGAAGTTGGCTCCATCCACTTGGCTTGATGAGCACCATGGGCTATTATGAACTACCCCACCGCGCAGGCGGGTGGGGTTTCCCCATCCGCTTTACGGCGAGATTTTTGTCTCTTCCTCTGCC
>NZ_JANSIZ010000096.1:0-7562 GCF_047462315.1 Synechococcus sp. H60.2
TGGCATGATTTGCTCCCTAGAAATTGTGAAGCAATACATCCAGAATCAGTCAGAGGGTGCTATCCATCCCCACCGTAGAGACGGTGGGGAATTCCGCACCTTACGTTAAACCAGGTGAAAACACCTTGTCGCCGATCCAAGCGCTTCGCGCCGCCGCCGCGCTTGCGACAGCGTTGCGTAGCAATAACGACGTAGAGAAACGTTTCGTTGCTATTTGAATTGAAATGACCATAATCCCTGAGCCGATAGAGTTGCCGCTGCGCTCGCCCGGGGAGCCCTATCAGCGTTCGCCCCGCAACGAGCAGTTTTATGGACCGTCCATTTATTGATCCCCGTGACAGAATGGCCCTAGAGGCGGGGATTGAGGTCGCACATGGCTTGGGCAGTTGGCCAACACTTGCAGGGGGGGCGCTACCGCGTCGAGGCCATTTTGGGGGAAGGGGGCTTCGGCATCACCTACCGAGCCTGGGATAGCGTCCGCGCTGACTATGTGGTTATCAAGGTCTTGAACGACAGCCTCCGCGAGGATCCCGACTATCCTCACCTTCAGCAGAACTTCATGAACGAGGCGCTACAACTAGCTCGCTGCCACCATCCCCACGTGGTGAAGGTGGAAGAGGTGATCTGGGAGCAAGATCGCTGGTGCATTGTGATGGAGTACATCCGCGGCCAGACTCTGCACCAGCTTTTGCGCCAAAAGGGATCGTTGCCTCTGCCGGAAGCCCTGCGCCTGACGCGGGAGGTGGGATCCGCCCTCATGGCCCTGCACGAACAGGGGATCCTGCACCGCGATGTGAAGCCGGCCAACATCCTAGTACGGGAGGGATCTGGGCAGGCGGTGTTGATCGACTTTGGCCTGGCGCGGACTTACACGCAGGGGCTCATCCAACGCCACACCTCCTATGGCACCGATGGCTACGCCCCCCTGGAGCAGTACGACAGCCTGCGCCGCCGCGGCGCCTTCACCGATGTCTACGCCTTGGCCGCCACCCTCTACACCCTGCTGACAGGGATGGTGCCCTTGTGCGCGCCGGTGCGGGCTACAGGCCGTCAGTTGGATCCCCCCCGCAGCCTCAACCCCAGTATTCCTGAAGAGGTGGAGGCCGCCATCCTCAAAGGGATGGCTCTCCACCCCGAGGATCGCCCGCAAACGGTAGCCGAGTGGCTGGCTCTGCTGCCGGCAGAGAAGCAGCCAGCTACCTTTGAGCCCGCCATCCGCACTCAAGAGCTGCGGGAACTGGAACGGCTTCTGGTCCAGCAGCAACCTCAAGATGAGCTGGAGCAGCTCCTGGCCCAGCACTCGGCAGAAGAGCTGGAGCGCCTGGTGGCACCCCCTACCCCTGCCACAGCAAAAAGGGAGGCAGGCTCCAGATCCCCAATTTTCCCTAAGGTTGGTCGAGAGGGATCCCTGCCTGCAACCCCCTCCTGGCCCAACTGGGTGGGAGAAGCGGCTCCTGCCCTGCAAGGGCTGTGGGATCGGCTGCAGGCCGGCCAGTGGGGGGAAGCCGATCGCTGGACGACGGCTTTGCTGCTTAAACTCAGTGGGCGCTCCCAGGTGGGCTTTTTCGATCCCAAGGATGTTGAAGCTTTCCCCTGCCCGATGCTGCGGCTAATCGACCAACTTTGGACGCAGGCCAGCCATGGACGCTTTGGCTTTACCGTCCAGAAGCAGCTCTGGCAGGAGTGTGACTCGGAGAAAAGGGGAGGGCTCAGCTCGAGATCCTTCTCGGCCTTGCCCCGCGAAGCGTGTATGGGAGAGAAAGTGGGCTGGCAGATCCAGGGCCGCTGGCTGGAGTACGGGGAGCTCAAAACCAACTTGGAAGCGCCCAAGGGCCATCTGCCGGTAGGCTTTTTCTGGGGCTACTCAGGTGGCTTACGCGCGGCGCTGCTGATGCTGGATCGGGCGGTACTGAAAAAGTTCAAAGCCTGCCTGTAAAAAACTCTTCTCTCCCTGGGATAGCAAACGGCGAAAAAAGGTGAGAGTGTCCGCACCTTTCCTCAAGGAATTGGAGAGGATTGCTGGGCGCTCCCTCCTTTCTCCAAAAGGGAAGCTGCCCGAGGGTCTTCACGAACAGCCAGCCCCAGGTGAATCAGCGCTGTCTCAACAGTATTGACCTGCTCTGCTAGAGCTTTCCACCCTCTTGCTTTTACACCGTAGCGCTTGCCAAAGTAAGCCCGAGCAGCTGCAAAGGAAGCAAAAGATTTTTTGAGGGTCGCTGCTGTCCAGGGCTTGGCCTTCAGCCGTAGCCAGTTCCGTTGACCTTGCTGTTGTCTCTCAGCAACAAGTTGCCCTGTCAACTCAAGGAGCTCGGCATAATTGCGCCGCGAGGCGGCGATTGCCGTTTCAAGACTCTCGATGAGACCCATGGTTATCCTCCAGAGGTAACTTCTCTTGATAGTAAATATCCTGCTCGTTCTCCGGAAGCAACTTTCTAGAACCGGCAGAAGGCAGGTTAGTTTCAAAAATAGACATGATCTTGTTTAGGTAACTTTGCAGCAAGCTTCTAACCCCTGGCATGGGAAGGTGATCCACCACATTCTGAAGCTGGTCAAAGAGATGCTTAAGTCTCTTCAGATCTAAAATGGCACGACTGACAATCTCCTGAACTCGAAGCTGCTCTTCCGCAAGCTCTCTTATTCTATTGGCTAGCCTTTGATTTTCAAGCTCTTTTTCGGTGAGCAAACTTAAAGCTGCTTCCTCAGTCTCGACTATTTTAAGCTCAAGCTTTAGGTTCTGCTCTTCCAGAGACTCAATCTGCTCGATTAATAAATTTGACTCAAGCAAAGAATTAAGGCTAATACCCCTACTCAGTAGAAAGCTAACAAGTAAGTCGCTGCAATCTTGTCTTTGGAGCTGCAGTTCTCTGAGTTTAGGCTCTGCTAATTCCTTCAACACTTTATGAGCTATTCCTATCCCCAAGCAATCGCCGTCGCCATGTCCGGGAATAGTAACCCTCAAATTCCCGAGAACGGCTTGCGTGTGATGTCTGGCACGACGATGGATAATTTCCCAACCCCACTCTCTTGCTTGACGCAAGATATCCCGTTTCCGCCAATTTCTTGGAGACTGAGTAATGGCTTGAATCTCTCTCTCCTGCTGTATGACGTCCTCTCGCCTTTTAAGGAGATCAAGGAGATACTCTAGCTCCCCCTCGCTGAAACCCATGCAACAACGCCCTTGAGTGAGACTTTCATGCTCAGCTTATTCAGCTTTCAGCGAGACCAGGAGAACATCTCAAAAGTTGTTAACGTTAAGAGATACTTTGTAGCTTTTCCAGCAAGCTTTCTCAGTAACACCTAAGACAACACAGCAGCAGAGCGAGCAAGCTCTGTAAAAGAACTCCCCTCTCCTTTGGGGAGAGGGGCTGGGGGTGAGGGGGTGGGGAGCCCTAGTAGCGATGCACCAGCTTGTTGAGGGGCTTGAAGATATCCGCCTCAAATTTCTTGCCCTTGAGCATGCGGTTCCAGTACAGCCAAGGCAAGAGGTGCACCTTGGCCAGGTACATGGAGTAGCGCTCCCGCGTTGGATCCAGGGGGAAAGAAGGGGCGAGCTTCCCATCGTAGGCAAACTCCGCCATGATCAGGGAGTTATAGCCGGTGATCAGGGGGCAGCAGGTGTAGCCGTCGTAGCGGGCCGGCAGCGGCTTCGACTGCATGGCCGCCAAGAGGTTTTCCGCCAGCACCGGCGCCTGCTTGCGGGCTGCGGCTGCCGTCTTGGAAGTCGGCAGGGAAGAGGCATCCCCCAGAGCAAACACGTTGGGGTAGCGGGGGTGCTGCAGCGTCCACTTGTCCACCTCCACCCAGCCACCAGGTCCCGCGAGGGGGCTACGCTTGACAAAGTCCGGGGCGCTCATGGGCGGAGCCACGTGGATCATGTCGTAGTGCAGGCTTACCTCCTCTTTGCCATTGTCGGTGGTTACCTCAAAGATGGCCTCCTGCGTCTCGGGCCGGATGGCCTTGAGGTTGTGCCTGAACTTTACCTGGATCCCGCGCCGCTCCACCACTTTCTCCAGGGCGGCGCTGTATTCTGGCACCGCGAAGAGGGTGGGAGTGGCAGTACAAAAGATAACTTTGGTGTTGACCCCAACGCCGCTTTTGCTCTTAAAGACGTCGTCGGCCATGTACATGATTTTCTGGGGCGCGCCGCCGCACTTGATGGGAGTGGCGGGGTAGGTGAAGATGGCTGTGCCCCCCTGGAAGTTACGGATGGTCTCCCAGGTGTAGGGGGCGTAGTCTTTGGAGTAATTGCTGGTCACGCCGCCCTTGCCCAATGCTTCCGGCAGACCCTCGATCAGGTGCCAGTCAATTTGGATCCCGGGGGCCATGATGAGGTAGTCGTATTCGATAACTTGGCCGGCCTCGGTGATGACGCGGTTGTGATCCGGATCCAGCTCGGCCACCCGCGCCTGGATCCACTTGGCTCCCCTGGGGATGACGGTTTTTTCATCGCGAACAAACTTGGCCAGCGGCGCAATGCCCCCGCCCACCAGCGTCCAGCCGGGCTGGTAGTAGTGCTTGTCGGAGGGCTCGATGATGGCAATGTCGAGGTTGCGCTGGCGCTCCAGCAACTGGGCGGCTGCGCTGATGCCGGCTGCCCCTCCCCCGACAACAACAATCTGATGGCGAATAACTGTAGGAGAACTCCCAGAAGCAGCCCCCTGCACCTCGGAGCGCGCGCCGTTTTGCGGCACTGCTGCTGACTGGGCTTGCAATTCCCTTGGCTTTGTAGTCGGTACTACCATAACTCCCTCAAAACGGAAACAAAAAAAGAAACCGCTAGGCTCAATTGGCCATATTAAAAAACAGCAAAAGAGCCAGCTCACCTGTCCAGGAGCCCGGACAGGTCAGCCGAAGCCCTTTGGCTTCCTACAGGCTCTAGCTAATCATACTACCTAATAAGAATATGCTCATCCTTTCTATCTATCGAGAACTTTAAGCAAAACTTAGCCAGCTCCTTAAACGTTGTTGACGCTTGTCTTGGTAAAGAGCCCCCCGAAGGACACCTTGCCGGGAAGGGCCCATGGCATTGGTTAGGCTATCAGAGATAAGGAGGGCAGGCAGCCCATCCAACCCTCGCGGTGTTGTAACTCAAGACTCCGAATCATGGCTAAACCTTCATCCCTTGAGCTGCTCCCAGCCCCTGCCTGGCATGCCCTGTCGGAGGAGCAAGCCATCCAGGAACTCCTCGGAGAGGAGATGTCTTTGGCGGAGCTGTTGGAAAAGGGCCTCTCTCAAGCTGAAGTGGAGAAGAGGCAGCGGCAATACGGCCCCAATGAGCTGAAAGCCAAAGCTGCAACGCCGGCCTGGGTCAAGTTTCTGCAGCAGTTTAACCAGTCCCTCCTTTATATCCTGATGGTGGCTGGGGCGGTCAAGGCGTTCCTGGGATCCTGGCGCAACGCCATCGTGATCTGGGCGGTGGTGGTGATCAACGCCCTCATCAGCTACATCCAAGAGGCCAAGGCGGAGGAGGCAATCGCTGCCCTGGCCAAGTCGGTGGTGACTGAAGTCACGGTGCTGCGGGAGGGGCAGAAAGTGCGGCTGCCCTCGCGGGAGCTGGTGCCGGGGGATGTGGTGCTCTTGAGCTCGGGAGACAGGGTGCCCGCCGACCTGCGCCTGCTGAGTGCGCGCAACTTGCAGGTGGACGAATCGGCCCTCACGGGAGAGTCGGTGCCGGTGGAAAAACGGCTGGGATCCCTCCCTGAAGACACGCCTTTGGCCGACCGCCAGAACATGGCCTACGCCGGCAGCTTCGTCACCTTTGGCCAAGGGGCGGGGGTGGTGGTGGCCATTGGCAACCAGACCCAGACGGGCCGCATCTCCCAGCTCATTGAAGAAGGGGGATCCCTGCAAACTCCCCTGACGCGCAAGTTTGAGGCGTTCAGCCTGACCTTGCTGAAAATTATCCTCACCTTGGCTGCGCTCACCTTTTTGGTGGGCCTGGTGCAGGGCCAAGCGGCAGTGAGCGTCTTTGAGGCGGCAGTGGCGCTGGCGGTGAGCGCCATCCCCGAAGGCTTGCCGGCGGTAGTTACCGTAACCCTGGCCATTGGGGTTTCCCGCATGGCCCGCCGCCATGCCATCATCCGCAAGTTGCCGGCGGTAGAAACCCTGGGCAGCGCCACGGTGATTTGCTCGGACAAAACCGGCACCCTCACGGAAAACCAGATGACGGTGCAGGCCATCTACGCCGGATCCCGGCTCTACCGGGTTACCGGCAGTGGCTACAGCCCCCAGGGCCAAATCCTGTTTCAGGAAGCCAATTCCCCCGTCGAAATTCGCCAATGGCCTGCCCTGGAGGCTTGCCTAGTGGCCGGCTGCCTCTGCAACGACAGCCGCCTCCAACCCAAGGACGACGGTCAGTGGGAAGTGGTAGGGGATCCCACCGAGGCGGCTCTGCTCGTAGCCGCCCAGAAAGGGGGGCTGGATCGAGACGATCTGCAGCGCCGTCGCCCTCGCCTAGACAGTATCCCCTTTGAATCCGAGTTTCAGTACATGGCCACCCTGCACCGGTTGGGGCCGGAGGAGCACTGTATCTACGTCAAGGGATCCGTAGAAGCTCTCTTGCCCCGCTGCCGCAGCCAGATGGGTCCCCAAGGGGAGATCCAGCCCTTGGAAGCAGAGCGGATTTGCCAGCAGGTGGAGGCCTTGGCGCGGCAGGGGCTGCGAGTCCTGGCCTTTGCCCAAAAAGCCGTCCCCCCTAGCCAAACTCAGGTGGATCACTCAGATCTGCAGGAAGGGCTGATTTTCTTGGGCTTGCAGGGGATGATCGACCCGCCGCGGCCGGAGGCCATTGCCGCTGTGCGCTCCTGCCAGACTGCCGGGATCCAAGTCAAGATGATTACCGGCGACCATGTGCTTACAGCCCAAGCCATTGCTGAGCAGATGGGCCTGGGCGGTGGCAAACCGGTAAAAGCCTACAGCGGCCGGGATCTGGAGCAGCTTAGCCCAGAGGAGTTTGTCACTGCCGCCAAGGAGGGATCCGTCTTTGCGCGGGTGGTGCCGGAGCAAAAGCTGCGCCTGGTGAAGGCCTTGCAGTCGCAGGGTCAGATCGTGGCCATGACCGGCGATGGAGTTAACGACGCGCCGGCCTTGAAGCAGGCAGATGTGGGCATTGCCATGGGGCGAGGTGGCACCGAGGTGGCCAAGGCTGCCGCCGACATGATCTTGACCGATGACAACTTCGCCTCCATCGAGGCTGCCGTCGAAGAGGGGCGCACCGTTTACAACAACCTCCTTAAAGCCATCGCCTTCATCCTGCCGGTGAACGGGGGAGAGTCGATGACCCTTCTTCTTAGCGTGCTCCTCAACCGCGAGCTGCCCATTTTGGCCATTCAAGTGCTGTGGCTGAACATGATTAACTCCATCACCATGACGGTGCCGCTCTCCTTCGAGCCCACCACGGGGCGGGAGATGACCCAACCACCGCGGGATCCCAACGCCAATTTGCTCTCTCCTAGGCTGCTGCAGCGCATCCTACTGGTGTCGGTATTTAACGTAAGGTGCGGAATTCCCCACCGTCTATACGGTGGGGATGGATAGCACCCTCTGACTGATTCTGGATGTAT
>NZ_JANSIZ010000097.1:0-7490 GCF_047462315.1 Synechococcus sp. H60.2
ATATATCCAGAATCAGTCAGGAGGCGCTATCCCTCCCCACCGTATAGACGGTGGGGAATCCCGCGCCTTACGTTGAACAGGCAATGGATCCCAACTTTTACCCTGAAAAATAACTGCCAAATTGCGCCGGGAGTAAGTATGCAGCTTTACGAGCGCGACTTTTATGCCTGAACCCAAGAGCAGGCAGCGCTGCTGCGGGCGGGACAGTTGCAGCAGAACGACTCCGGGCACTCATCTTCGTTGAGTCAACACACCATGGCTGACGCTACGCTGCGCGAGCCGATAGCGTACAGGCTTCACGCTTCCCAGACTTGTTGGTACGGAGGTCTCAGCGTGCTGCCACTGTGCCGCCCACGGCAGGAAGCTCTCCAGAGATTTATTAATATTCTTCTCACTTGTAGCACAAACCGCTTTCATCCCGACACTGATTGGCTCTTGAGTCAACACAATTCACCCATACAGTGCGGGGCTTCCCGCCAGTTGAGCTAAAATCGCTTAACTTGGTAAAGAGCAGGGATCCTGAGTCGAGCAGGCTGCTTTGCGAGAGAGCCCATGGAACCCATCCGCTTTCATCTGGCCTTTCCCGTTGCCGATATTGCCTTGGCCAAGACTTACTACGGCGAGGGCTTGGGTTGCCAAATCGGTCGGGAAACCCCTGTTTCAGTTATTTTGAACCTCTATGGCCATCAACTGGTGGCCCACCTCACCCAGGAAGAGCTGACGCCACAGCGGGGCATCTACCCCCGCCACTTTGGCCTGATTTTCCCTGCCCAAGCAGATTGGCAGTCGCTGGCGGAGCAGGCCCAGGCACGGGGATTGCTTTTCTATCAGGAGCCGCGCTGGCGCTTTGTCGGCACCCCCCTGGAGCACGGCACGTTCTTTTTGCAGGATCCCTTCTACAACCTGCTGGAGTTTAAGTACTACCGCTACCCTGCCGCCATTTTTGGGGAGCGGGAATGGGCTTTGGTGGGGGATAGGTCTGCCCATCCTTCCCAGGATCGCTTTTCCACTTGCTCAGGCGGTGAGGTCAGCGGCAAGTAGCCAAGGGGAGGCAGACTTGGCCACTCAACCACCTCGTTCTGGCCCTATGCGCGGCCCCATCTGGCAGATGGATTTCAACGCCGTCCCGCTGCGGGATGCCCAGGAGCGGCGGGTTTGGGAGCTGCTGGTGTGCGATCCCACGGGTCATTTTCGCCAGGCCCAGTACTGCAGCAACCAAGAGGTCAATAGCACCTGGGTGGCCCAACAGCTGCGCAGCTATTTGGAAATGGCCCCCCAGCCCCCTTCGGCCATTCGCGTCTTCCGCGCCCGCATGAGCTCCATTTTGCAACGGGCCTGTAATGCCGTTGGGATCCCGATGCTGCCCAGCCGCCGCGTCTATGCCCTCCGGGCCTGGATGCGGGAACGGGCAGAGCAGGTTTACCCCCAGGAAACCCAATTTACCTATAGCCCCGAGCCGCCATTGGAGCCGGATCCGCCAGATCCCATTCCCCTGCCGGACAAGTTGCAGGGAGAGCGCTGGGCGTTCGTTACCCTGCGGGCCAGGGATCTGCGGGATGCCGAGACCTGGCCAATGGAATTTGGTGAGCTGTTCCCCCTAAACTGGGAGGCCCTGGCGCCCGACACCATCATTCCTGGGTTGGTGATTGCCTCGCGGCGGGCGCTGCCCATAGCAGCCTGGCTAAGCGGTATGGAGCCTGCTTACTTGACGGTGGCGGAGGGACGGCTGCTGTTCGAGGCTGGCCTCAGCGATTGCTACCTGTTTGCGCAACTAAAAGATGAAAAGCTGCAAGCGGAGGCAGAAGGCTTTGCCCAACGCCAACGCCAAGCCCAAGGGATCCACTTCCTCGCCATCCAAAGCGATTTCCGGGCCCAGTCCTTTGCCGGCTTTTGGCTGATGCAGCATCCTTTTTAAAACCGTTGTCGGCCCCTTACGTAGCTGTGTTCGTAAAGCAACACAAAAACGGTAGCAGCAGCTCTGCGAGCGCCTCGCCAAATCCCACAAAGGCCGATTCCTTCGTTGACCCGCTCGATGCCTTGCGCCACAAGGCTTTCAGGCCTCTTCCCCCCCCTCTTCCAGGCCCTTTTTTGCCGTCTTCGACCGACCCCCTCGCAAATGGGTCTTGCATTCCTTGCCCCGCTTGGGTTTAATAGGGGTAGAGGTTCCCCCTTCGGGGGGATCCCTAGAAATTGGAAACACCGTTTGGAACCTGACCTACTGGATGGAGGCAGTATATTTAGGTTCCCCCTTCGGGGGGATCCCTAGAAATTGGAAACGCAACCGGCACAACCAGTCCATCCCCTGCCGGTAGGCCTCGGGGATGTTCCCCCTTCGGGGGGATCCCTAGAAATTGGAAACTGTGTTGTACGAAGAGGCTGACGCCCTTCGTATGAGTGTTCCCCCTTCGGGGGGATCCCTAGAAATTGGAAACTTTGTTGAGCGATTAGAGAACCAATTGGAGAAGAACCAGCAGTTCCCCCTTCGGGGGGATCCCTAGAAATTGGAAACTAAAGAATTTGTCCAGTCTGTAAAAGACAAACAAAGCAATCAGTTCCCCCTTCGGGGGGATCCCTAGAAATTGGAAACTTACATTTGGTAGAGTCCGACTTTTACTTGCCTCCGGAAGTTCCCCCTTCGGGGGGATCCCTAGAAATTGGAAACTAAAGGGCGTTTCTCTCTGGTTATAACGTCCAACTTGTGGGTTCCCCCTTCGGGGGGATCCCTAGAAATTGGAAACCCGAGTCTTCTCGACCCGACGGAGAGAGTTCGTGAAGTTCCCCCTTTGGGGGGATCCCTAGAAATTGGAAACCTCCAATACCCGCGAGCCATCAACTGCCAATAGGAACTTGTTCCCCCTTCGGGGGGATCCCTAGAAATTGGAAACATTCAAGAAGAAGTTCATGTTCCGTGGAGCTCTGGAAAGTTCCCCCTTCGGGGGGATCCCTAGAAATTGGAAACTTAATCGCGGAATGGGTAACCGATTACCGTCACTCCCTGTTCCCCCTTCGGGGGGATCCCTAGAAATTGGAAACCTCTTGAAGTCGTCGCTCATCTAGTTCTCCTCCTCTGGTTCCCCCTTCGGGGGGATCCCTAGAAATTGGAAACGCCTCTGATGAGGGCCCTGGGGTTTGCAAAGGTTCTAGTGGTTCCCCTTCGGGGGGATCCCTAGAAATTGGAAACAGCGGGGTAGTGGTGGTAAGACAGTCTGGACTTAAAGGTTCCCCTTCGGGGGGATCCCTAGAAATTGGAAACTAGAATGGCGCGTTGCCCTGGACTAGCTCAGCCACTGGTTCCCCTTCGGGGGGATCCCTAGAAATTGGAAACCAGAAATACTCTGGAAGAAGATAACAAATTTATGTTGAACGTTCCCCCTTCGGGGGGATCCCTAGAAATTGGAAACCTCCCTCTCGCGGGGACAACGCCCCCGTTGTGGAGAAGAAGTTCCCCCTTCGGGGGGATCCCTAGAGAGTGGAAACTAAGAGCAACAAACAAAAGCCCCCGCGTTGGCGGGGGCTACTTCTTGGAGGGATCCCTAGGAATTGGAAAGGTCTACAGCTACCCGGTGGGCGCAGGCAAACCCGGAGAAGGCGACAGCGTTGAGGCCTTGACCGGGGAAGGTGCTATCGCCCACGCAGTAGAGGTTGGGAATGGCGGTGCGGTTGAAGGGCATTCCCAAGAGGCCCCAGGGAGTGCCGCGAGGGATGGGGCCGTAGGTGCCGTTAACACGGCCCAAGAAGCGGCGGTGGGTGCGGGGAGTGCCCACCTCCAGCAGCTCAATGTGGGATCCCAGCTCTGGCCAGAGGGCCTCCAGGCGGCGGATAAGGCGTTTGGCTGCCGCTTGTTTTTGCTGCCGGTACTGCTCCGGGCCTAAGCCCTGCCAGGTCTGCATCCAACTGGGGGTAAAAGCATGGACGATGTGGCGGCCCGGCGGGGCCAGCTCCGGATCCAAGAGGGTGGGAATAGAGACAAAGATCGTGCTCTGCTCCGCCTCCAGGTCTTGCCAATCTTCTAGAAGAATGTGGTGACAGTAGCGCTCGCCGGCCAGGGCCTCAGCTCGCACCCCTAGGTGCAGGCTCAAGAAGCTGGGAGACTGTTGGTAGCGGCTTTGCCAGTGCCGCTCCGCCGCCGGCAGGGATCCAGGCCAGAGGCGCTCAAAGGTATCCCAGCGGGTGGCATTGGAGATGATCTTGCGGGCAAAGAGCTTTTCCCCCCTGGAGAGCTCGACACCCACGGCGCGGCCCCGTTCTTCCAAAATCCGCCGCACCGGCGCCCCGTAGCGGATTTGCCCCCCACAGGCCTCTAGCCCCTGGGCCAACTTCTGGGCAATCTGCCCCACCCCTCCCTTGGGGTAGTTGACGCCGCCGTAGTGGCGATCACAAAACACCATGCCGGCGTTGATCATGGGCGTGCGATCTGCCGGCACCACCGACCAGCAGTAGCACTCCATATCCACAAAGCGCCGCAGCGCCGGATCCCGTAGGTGGCGCCGCGCCACCTGGCCCACATTCACCGGCAAGTAGCGGGCCAAAGTCAGGCAGGCGCGGGGGTTACCGACAAAAGAGCGCCAGAGATAGCCCCACTCCTCCAAAGAGAGGAGCTCCATGGCGTTGAGGCTGTTGAAGATAGGCCAGAAGCTGTCGTAGAAGCGGCGGATGCTGCCCGCTTCTTGAGGGAAATAGCTGGCTAGCTCCTGCAAAAACTGCTCGTAGTCCCGGTGCACACGCGGGCTAAGCCCCTGGGGCAGGTGGTAGGCAATCTGCACCGGGTCGGGGATGGATTCCAAAGACTGGCCCACAGCAGCCAGGGCGCGGGTGAGCAAGTTGGTGGTACCTTGAGTGCCCAGGCCAAAGATCATGGAAGCCCCGACATCAAAGCGGTAGATCCCGTTGCCGTTGGGATCCGGACGCTCAAAGTAGCCAGCGCTGCCACCAGGGATGAGGTATTTTTCCAGCACCAACACCTGGTAGCCTTTGGCCGCCAACTGGGTGGCCGCCACCAGCCCGCCGATCCCAGCGCCGATGACAATGACATCCCAAACAGAAGAGGGAGAAGCGGGAGTGGCTGTAGCCAGAGCTCGAGAAGAGAGCGTTTGGGTCAAGGGATCCTTACTAGTGCAATGCCAGTATCTCAACCTAGCAGAGCTTGCCAGCAAGCGGCGCAGGGCACTTGGGCAATCCCTTGGAGCTCGCAACGATTCAGAGCAGGTCTTTGAGGCCGCGGCTGCCAGCATAGCGGCTGTAGGCGTAGATTAACCCCAGGCTTAGCCCAGTTACCAGAAAGCTAAGGGCCGCTCCAAAGGGGTAGTCCAGGCTGGCGCCAAACTGCATCTGAATGACATTGCCAATTAGCAGGGTCTTGCTGCCCCCCAGCAAGTCCGGTACCACGAACATGCCCAGCGCTGGGATGGCCACCAGGATCAAGCCCGCCGCCAGCCCCGGCAGCGTTTGGGGAAAAAGCACCCACCAGAAGACCTGCCAGCCGTTGGCGTAGAGATCCCGGGCTGCCTCCGCCAGGCGCCAGTCAATGCGCTCCACTGCGGTGTAGAGAGGCAAGACCATGTAGGGCAAAAAGGTGTAGACCATGCCCAGGTACACGGCCAGCCAACTGGGGTAGAGAGCCGTCTGGGGCGGGATCCAGCCCAGCCAGGCGGCCAGGCGGGCCAGCCACCCTTCTGGCGCCAACACCACCATCCAGGCGTAGGTGCGAATCACTAGGTTAATCCAAAAGGGCACCACCACCAGCGTCAGCAGGAGATCCCGCTGCTGGGGCGGGTGGGCGGCAATAAAGAAAGCTAGGGGATAGGCCAGCAGCATACAGAAGAAAGTGGTGACTGCCGCCACCAACAGGCTGCGACCCAGGATCTGCCAGTAAATGGGCGTCCACCCCAGGGGGCCGTAGCCGAGAATGCGCAGGTAGTTGGCCAGCGTCAGGGGCAGTCCCACCTGGCCAAACTCGCCGCGGCTGAGAAAGCTGCAGGCCAAGAGCAGCAGTCCCGGCAGCACCAAAAACACCACCACCCACAGCACCCCCGGCCCGGCAAAGATGAGGCTGTGCAGCAGCTCCTGCCAGGGGGAGAGCAATTCCCCGGCGCGCACCTGGGCACGCTGGCCAGAAGAAGGGATCCCTGGCCATCTCAGCATGGGGGATCCTCCTGCCGGGGATCTAGCCGCAGGCGCACCAGGCTCTTGGGGGGCAGGTGGGCCACCAGCGCCTCGCCGATCTCAAACCCCGCCTCCTCAATATCCGTGTTGAGGGCGGTGGCCTTGAGCTGCTGTCCATTGGCCGTCTGCAGCAAGTACTGGTTCTCCGCCCCGGTGTAGATGAGGTTTTCCACCCGCACCGGCACTTGGTTGGGCAGCAGATCCCAGCCGCTACGGGAAAGCTGAATCTTTTCTGGGCGGATGGCCAACTGCACCGGCTCCAAGTTGGGCTGGATCCCGGGCACCTTGAGCTTGCCTAGGGGCGTATCCACGCAGTCCGTGCCACAGGCGATCCCTTCGATGAGGTTGCTGGCTCCCAAAAAGTCCGCCACAAAGGCAGTTGCCGGCCGCTCGTACACCTCGTCAATGGGGCCGACTTGCTCAATACGTCCGGCCCGCATCACCGCCACCCGGTCGCTGGTGACCAAGGCCTCCTCCTGGTCGTGGGTAACGAAAATAAACGTCATGCCTAGGCGCCGCTGCAATTCGCCCAACTGCACCTGTAGCTGCTTGCGCAACTTAGCATCCAACGCCGAGAGCGGCTCATCCAATAGCAGCACCTCCGGCTCATTGACCAAGGCGCGGGCCAGGGCTACCCGCTGCTGCTGCCCCCCGGAGAGTTCCTGGGGCTTGCGCTTAGCCAGATCCCCGATCTCCACCAATTCCAGGGCAGCGGCCACCCGCTTGTGCAGGGCCTCCCCTCGCACCCCCCGCATGCGCAGGCCAAAGGCGACGTTTTCCTCCACGGTCATAAAGGGGAAAAGGGCATAGCTCTGAAACACGGTGTTGACATTGCGCTTGTGGGCGGGCAAATGGCCCACCGGGCGCCCGCAGATCACCACTTCCCCGACGTCAGCCATCTCCAGGCCGGCGATGATGCGCAGCAGGGTGGTCTTGCCGCAGCCAGAGGGGCCCAACAGGCCAAAAAACTCGCCTCGCCGAATCTGCAAGGTGATGCCATCGAGAGCCACGAAGTTGCCAAAGCGCTTGCGAATCCCCTTGAGCTCCACATCCCAGTCAGGATTCTGGGAAAGGCCAGCACTGATGCCTGCCATCGCGGTTAACAGCCTTGCACTACTCTTAACCCAGTATGCAGGTTTGCGGTGCAGGGGGGTGGGCAGGCGGGCGCCCTACAGCCATTCTGCCTCCGGCGTTTCTTCCCCTGCTTGCTCCTGGGCCCCCCAGACCCAAGCGGTGAGGTCCTGGGCAGGGATCCCTTGCGGCATTAGCCCGTGGCAGCGGGAGCAAAACAGACAACTGGCACAGCGTTCACCGTAGGGGATCCCGGG
>NZ_JANSIZ010000098.1:0-7269 GCF_047462315.1 Synechococcus sp. H60.2
GGCAGAAGAAGAGACAAAAGCTCTGCTGTCAAGCGGATGGGGAAACCCCACCCGCCTGCGCGGTGGGGTAGTTCATAGAGTTCTCCAAGGCAAAGGCAGGGTGGAGGAAAAACCGGTTCTGCCGGAGAAAAGGGCTACCCCCCAGGCAAATCCCAACTTTGCACAGCAAACACCTGCTAAACTGTTGAACTAAATACACAATCCAAAAAGCTGGCCAGTCTTCTGACTCAGCCGCTCCAGGTTGAGTGCTCGGTCGTCTTCAGGGGGGAGAAGATATCGTGGCAACAGGGGCCTATGCACTGGTGGATAGCCTGCATCGACAGGGGGTGCAGCACATTTTCGGCTATCCGGGAGGAGCGATCCTGCCCATCTACGACGAGCTGTACAAAGCCGAATCCCAAGGTCTACTCAAACATTTCCTAGTCCGCCACGAACAGGCCGCGGCCCATGCTGCCGATGGCTACGCCCGCGCCACCGGCAAGGTGGGCGTGTGCTTCGCCACCTCGGGGCCAGGGGCGACCAACCTGGTGACGGGCATCGCCAACGCCATGATGGACTCTGTGCCCATGGTGGTGATCACCGGCCAGGTGCCCCGCCATTTGATCGGTACCGACGGCTTTCAGGAGACCGACATCTTTGGCATCACCCTGCCCATCGTCAAGCACTCCTACGTGGTGCGGGATCCGCGTCAAATGTCTCGGATTGTGGCCGAGGCTTTTCACATTGCCGGCACCGGGCGGCCAGGGCCGGTGCTGATCGACATTCCGAAAGATGTGGGCCTGGAAGAGTTCGACTACCAGCCGGTTAGCGAAGTCAACATCCCCGGCTACCGGCCCACGGTGCGGGGCAACCCTCGCCAGATCCACGCGGCGGCCAAGCTGATTCTGCAGGCCAAGCGTCCCCTGCTCTACGTGGGCGGCGGGGCCATCATCTCTGGGGCCCACGCCGAAATTGCCGAGCTGGCCCACACCTATCAGATCCCGGTGACCACCACCCTCATGGGCAAGGGGGCCTTCGATGAGAACGATCCCCTCTCGGTGGGGATGCTGGGCATGCACGGCACTGCCTACGCCAACTTTGCCGTTACCGAGTGCGACCTGCTGATTGCAGTGGGGGCCCGCTTCGACGACCGCGTAACCGGCAAGCTAGACGAATTTGCCAAGCACGCCAAGGTGATCCACATCGACATTGACCCGGCAGAGGTGGGCAAAAACCGCGCTCCGGACGTGCCGATTGTGGGAGATGTGCGCACCGTTTTGGTGGAGCTGTTGGCGCAACTGAGCAAAATGCCCCACACCCCTGGCCAGACACAGGCTTGGCTGGAGCGGATCGAGCGCTGGAAGCGGGACTACCCTCTGCAGGTGCCCCGCTATGAGGGTGTGATCGCCCCGCAGCAGGTGATCGATGCGTTTCGTCGCCATGCTCCCCACGCCTACTACACCACCGATGTCGGTCAGCACCAAATGTGGGCGGCGCAGTTTCTGCGCAACGGGCCGCGCCAGTGGATCTCCAGCTCTGGCCTGGGCACCATGGGCTACGGCTTCCCGGCAGCCATGGGGGTCAAAGTGGCCTTGCCTCATGCCGAGGTGATCTGCATCAGCGGCGATGCTAGCTTTCAGATGAACATGCAGGAGCTGGGCACGGTGGCCCAGTACGGCATTGCCACCAAGGTGGCCATCATCAACAATGGCTGGCAGGGCATGGTGCGCCAGTGGCAGCAGGCCTTCCACGGCGAGCGCTATTCCCACTCCGATATGGCTGCGGGCATGCCGGATTTTGTCAAGCTGGCCGAAGCCTTTGGCGTCAAGGGCATGCGCGTCGATCACCCCGATCAAGTGGACGATGCCATCCAAGAGATGCTGCGCCACGAGGGGCCGGTGCTGGCCGATTTTGTGGTCAAGCGGGATGAGAACTGCTACCCGATGGTGCCTGCCGGCAAAGCCAACTACCAGATGATTGGGCTGCCGGAAAAGCGGCAACTGGAACAGGCTGCCGAGCTTATTTACTGCCCCAACTGCGGCGCCAAAAATCCTAGCTTGCACAAGTTCTGCGCCGAGTGCGGCACCAAGCTCTAGAACCGGCAGGGCTGGCCATCAAGGCAGGGAAGTTGGGATCCCAAGTTCTCTGAGAAGATTTGCAATAAGGCCCGCCCTCGGCAGCGGAAAGCCCGCAGAGATACTGCAGCCGTTTCAAACCAGATTGAAGAAAACACTTCCTGGGCGCACCGCTGCCGCGACTGCCCCCAGACCATCGTCCAAGAAGATCTAAGAAGAGAGGCGAGTGCGGCCCAGGTAGTCCGAAATTCTTTTTCCCCACGCTGCGACTGGAGATTGCCAACAGGTTCTGGCCTTGCCCAATGGTTAGAGGGGCCGGTAGACTCGGTAGTTGATATTGGGGAAGATGTTGTCCATATACTCCACCTTGGCCAGCCACTGCTCGTCTTCGGGGGTGGCTTTTTCTCGCCGAAACTGACCGGCTTGGATCTTCTCGTAGAGGTGATTGAAGCGCAGCAGGTGGGACTTGGTGCGACGTACGGCATAGGGAACCATCGTCCCCGTGCGCATGATGAAGGCCCAGTCGGAAGATTGGGCCAACAGCACTTCCCGCGCCGCCTGGTTCAGGGCTCGCCACTCCAGGTCATCGGCGGGCTCACGGCGGCTCAGCTCGATCATCCGCTCGGTGGCCTTGTGCAAGTGGGGATAGATCCAGGCGTTGGTGGGGTTGAGCCAGTACTCGTGGAAGCCGCGCGCCCCCCAACTGGATTGGGCCGGTTTGCACACCTGTTGGGTGGGGTTCTCCCGCAAGTACTCCGCCAGGTGGGTCATGCGATAGGTGGTTTGGTCGAAGTAGCTCTTGCGAATGAGAAAATCCAAAAACCAGGGGCCCTCGTACCACCAATGGCCGAACAGCTCAGCATCGTAGGGAGCCACCACCAGCGGCGGGCGCCCCATGACGCTGTGCAGATATTCGATCTGTCGCTGGCGGTTGAACATGAAGTTGCCCGCATGTTCTGCCGCCTTCTCCCTGGCCCAGTAGGGATCGTAAAGTTGCTTTTGCCCCAGATCTAGGTTGCGCCCCGTGATGCGATGGTACTTGATGCCGGTGTTTTTCCGCTGGCCGTTGGGCATGATGTAGGGCTTGATGTATTCGTAGTCGGCCTCATACCCTAGGTCTTTGTAGAACTCGCGATAGACGGGATCCCCGGGGTAGCCCACCTCCGCCGACCACACCTGTTGGGAAGACTCGTGATCCCGACCGAAGACGGCAACACCGGTCTCGGTAAAGATGGGGGCGTACATGCCGTAACGGGGCCGTGGCTTGGCATAGAGCAGGCCGTGGGCGTCGGTGATCATGTAGCGCAGGCCAGCATCGGCAATCATCCGCTCCAGCCCTTGGTAGTAGGCGCATTCCGGCAGCCAGATCCCCCGCGGCCATTGGCCAAAGTGCTCGTTGTAGTGCTCGCAGGCCACAATCAGCTGCGCCCAAACCGCCTGCGGGTACATCTGCATCAGGGGCAGGTAGCCGTGGGTAGCGGCGCAGGTGATGATCTCCAAGTTGCCGCTGTCCTGAAACTGTTTGAAGGCCCGCACCAGGTCTCGGTCGTAGCGCTCCCAGAGATCGCGGACCATGGCAAATTGCTTGATGTAGTGCTCGGCTAGGTAGCGAATGTGGCCGTTGGTGGCGTTCTTGTCGTACTCCAGTTGGGCCAGCTCTTCCACCTTGGTTAGATAGTGGTCGTAGCGCTCCTGCAGCAAGGGATCCCGCAGCATCGACACCAGCGGCGGCGTCAGAGACATGGTGAAGCGAAAGTCGATGCCATCTCGCCGCAGCCCCTCGAACATGTGCAGCAGCGGGACATAGGTCTCGGTGATGGCTTCGTAGAGCCACTCTTCTTCCAGCACAAAGTCCTGCTCGGGGTGGCGCACAAAGGGCAGGTGTGCGTGGAGTACCAAGGCAAGATAGCCTATCATGGCGGCTAGGGATCCTCAGGTGGGAGAAGATAAGGGAGCAAGCCTTCCTTCCCCAGCAATCAATCTGTAGGGAAGGTTAAGAGCAGCATTGCTACCTATCGTCCAGCATTTCTCCCTCGCGGTCAAGCGCTGGGATCGCTGGGGATCGCTGGTGGCCGCCGGGCGGCGGGGGGATGTTGGTCAGGACCAGCGGTGGCGAATTTGGTCGTAGATCTCCAGGTATTCTTTGCCGGGGTAGTTCCAGGAGTAGTCGTAGCTCATGCCCTGGATCTGCAGTTGGCGAAACTGGTCGGGGGCGGTGTACCACAGGTCGATGGCCCGATCCAACGCCGACTCTAGGGCTGCGTGATCCGTGTGGTAGAAGACGTAGCCATTGCGTTGCTCAGGCAATTTGCAACTGTCGTAGTCGCGGTCAAAAACGGTATCCACCAGGCCGCCCACGCCCCTCACCACCGGAACTGTGCCGTACTTGAGGCCGATCATCTGGGTGAGGCCGCAGGGCTCGTAGTGGCTGGGCACCACCAGGATGTCTGCCCCTGCATAGATGAGGTGGGAAAGTTCTTCGTTGAAACCCAGCTCGATGTGAACGTCGGGGTTGTCGTTGAGGTAGCGTTTCTCATGGGCAAACCAGGCGCCGATCCCCGGCTCCGTGGCGGATCCCAGGAGAACAAACTGGGCATTTTTGAACAGGGAGCGGTAGATGGCGTGGTGCACCAGATGCACGCCTTTCTGTTCATCGAGGCGTCCGATATAGGCCACAATCGGCTTTTCGACATCTTGCAACAGCAGCCGTTCCCGCAGGGCTCTTTTGTTTTTGGCCTTGTTTTCCAAGGTTTGCGCTGTGTAGCGAAAAGGAATAAAGCGGTCGATCTCAGGGTTCCAAATATCGTAATCGATGCCGTTCAGGACGCCGCGAAACTTGTGCTGGTGTAAATAAAGCGTGTGACCCAGCCCATAGCCGTAATCGCCAAATCGCACTTCCAGGGCGTGGTTGGGAGAAACCGTGGTGACAAAGTTGGAAAAGACGATCCCGCCCTTCATAAAGTTGAGGGCAAAGGGGTTAAAGTTATCTCGCAGACGATCGTAGTGGAAGTAATAGGGCTCCCGATTGAGGCCAGTGGCCCAAAGAATTTCCGGGCCGCCAAAGCCCTGGTGCTTGAAGTTGTGGATGGTGTAGCATACCCGCTGGTTTTCCATGCCGTGGTACTTGTAGATCTCAAAGAGCAGTACCGGCACCAGTCCTGTCTGCCAGTCGTGACAGTGGATGATGTCGGGGCGCTTGTTGCTTTTGAGGAGAAACTCCAAAGCTGCCTTGCTGAAAAAAGCAAAGCGCATGTTGTCGTCTGGGCAACCATAGTAGCAGCCGCGATTGAAGAAGTTGTCGCCGGAGTGGGGCTCAATAAAAAAGCAAAGGCGTCCATGTACCCAGCCGCAGTACACCGAGCAGTGGATGGCTCCCCCATACCAGGGCACCCAGAGGTCGCGGTAGGCATCGTGCAAGCCCCAGATCTGGTCGTAGCGCATGGTGTCGTACTTGGGCAAAACCAGCTCGACACAGTGCCCCCGCACTTCTAGCTCCCGGCTGAGGCCGTACACCACATCCCCTAGCCCACCCGCCTTAATGACGGGGGCACATTCCGACGCAATCTGCACGATGTACATTTCGAGATCTCCCGTAGCACCGCCTTACTTTTCTTCACAAAAGATAATCTCTTTTGGCTTCGCTAGCCCATCCCCCGCCTCAGCGAAAAGGGATCCCCGAATAGGGATCCCTTCTGGCAGAACAGGCGCGATTTGGCTGGGCTATCTAGGAGCTTGGATCCCTCAATACCACTGCTGGGCGTAGAGGCGCTGCACCAGATAGAAAACAAACAGGTTCACGTCGACGCGGCGCTCGTCGATCATAAAAGACTCGAGGGTGCTGGCCGGGGATCCTTCAACAGCACAGCGGAAGAACTTGGGCCCGTTGAGGGATCCCTCAGCAAAGAGGACGCTAAACTGCTTCTTGCCGCCGGCAAATGAGCCGACCAGCGTCTTGCCCTCCAGCCGCAGTTGCAGATCGTTGACGCCGCGTTTCTCAAAAGCGGCGATGGTTGCTGGGATCACGTCTTCTGCAATCAGTTGCTCAAAAGGCTTCTCTTCCTTGGCTGGTTTTTTCGCCGCGGCTTTGGCGGAGCCAGTCGCCCCAGTAGCAGGATTAGCGACCTCGACAGGGGCCGACTTTTCGCCAGTGGTCTCTTGAGGGGTGGGTTCTCCAGACATGGATCGGTGCTCCGACAACAAGTAAGTTGGGCTACAGACTCAAATGGGCTAGATCTGTCCAGAATGGCGAAGAGGGCTAGCCTTTGGGGATGTACTGGCCGACGATCCCTTCGGCAGGGATCTGGGGGAAGCCCATGCTGTAGTTGGGAGTACGCCCCTGCAGGTTGTAGGCAATCTCCCCCTGCTTGAGGAGAGAGCGAATGAAGTGTTCCAGGTCAGACCCGATACGCCGTAGGTTGTACTCGGTCAGATCCCGGCCCCTGTACTCTTCCACCAATTCCTCAAAGCGGGCATAGACCTTCTGCAGGGCGGCATCGTTCCAGACCAGCTCGTTATCCGGATCCACATCAAGAGTAAGCAGATCGTCGCGGGGCACAAAGTGGTTATCAGCAGTTACCTCGCCAGCAAAGATGTGAACGTGGCGAGTGGTACATTTCAGCATGGCAGTCGTTCTCGTCAATATCCTACCCTCCTCAAGGTATCATTCCCGGCGCCGAGGTGGGATCCCTTGTTGTCCAGATCCCAGAAAGTTGCCTAGGCCAATCTCCCCACCCAACAATTTTGGGGAGAAGCGGGATCGCTTTAGCTTAATCGGCGGGAAGCCCTGCCTTTCCCAGAGCAACCTAAGTTTGTTCATGAGATAACCCATGGTTGTCCTGGGCAGACTGGATCAAATCGGCGATATTCCGCTTCATCTTACTGCAAATCACATCAAGGGGCAGGTCGTTTGGATCCCGTCCGAAGGGGTTCTCAATTTCAATGCCGATCTCCTCGACGCCAAACAGCATAAAGGCCAACAGCCCGACAATGGGGCCGGTCATCCAACCCAAGCCCTCCACCATCTGAAACGGCAAAGACAAACAATAAAGCAGCAATAACTGCTTCAGATGGAGGGCATAGGCAATGGGCATTGGGGTCATGAGAATGCGCTCGCAGGCACCCAAGGCATCTACCATGTTAATGAACTACCCCACCGCGTAGGCGGGTGGGGTTTCCTCACCCGCTTGGCAGCAGAGCTTTTGTCTCTTCTTCTGCC
>NZ_JANSIZ010000099.1:0-7126 GCF_047462315.1 Synechococcus sp. H60.2
CAGATGGGTATAGGAGACAGCTCCCAGAGGGAGAGGGGGGCTAGGGATTGAGGCGGCGAGCTTTCCCTTGCAATTCGGTAGCGACTTTTAGGCCGGCGGTTTGTCCGGCCAGGGATCCGTCAGGTCGGCGGCCAGGGGATCCCAGTCCCAACCCCAGTCGCGGGCGATGGCCTGCGTAAGGCCCAACTGGCCAGAGCCCGGGTAGCGGGCCAGGGCCAGCAGGAGATCCACCAGTTGCTCGCCAGTGGGGGTGCAGCCAAAGATGTGCAGTCCATCTCGGATCTGGGATTCCTTGAGCTCGCAGAGGTAGCCATCGAGGCGGCCCCAGTCTTCTTCCTTATCCAGGTTGAACTGCAGGTCGAGGTGCTCTCGGCAGGCAAGCTCCTGGATCTGGGCGCGGATCAGCGGGCAGCGCCCAGGATCCATCTGCTGGGCCTCGTAGTACTCGTCCATCAGCCGCTCCAGTTCCGCCAAGGGCCCGTAGAGCTCGGCACGGGTTAAGGGCGGGGTGAGGTGGTCGAGGATGACAGCCTGAGCCCGCCGCTTGGCCTGGGATCCCTCGCCAGGATCGTTGACGATGAAGGGGTAGAAGTGGGGCAGAGGCCCCAAGGCTATTTCTGGGTAGCAGGTGGCCGAAAGGGCGGATCCCTTGCCAGGCAGCCACTCCAGGTTGCCGTGCTTGCCCACATGCACCACTGCCTGCACGCCAAACACTTGCCGCAGCCACAGGTAAAAGGCGAGGTACTCATGGGGCGGTACCAGATCCGGGGCATGGTAGTTCAAAGCAGGATCCTGGTCGTAGCCCCGCGGCGGCTGGAGGCCGACAAAAACATGCTCCAACTGCAGGCCGACAATGGGGATGTCGTGGGCGGGCGGATCCCCCCACTGCCGCACTAGATTGTCCTGGACGGCAGCGGGCAACTGGGCAAACCACTCCCGGTAGAGGGCAGCCGGCAGCACCTGCCGCGCCGGGCGTAGGGATCCCAGCGGATCATAGGTTTGGCCCTGGGTTAGCCAGCGGATGAGCTCATCTCCGCTCTGGGGCAGTGGACAGGCGCGGTAGTCGGCTTCCGCCAGGGCCTTGAGGATCTCGACACAGCTTGCCGGTGTATCCAACCCTACCCCATTGGCCAGCCGTCCATCCCGGCTGGGGTAGTTGGCCAAAATCAAGGCTAGACGGCGCTGGTTGGCAGGAGTGCGCCGCAGCTTTACCCAGTTGGCCGCCAGCTCGGCTACAAACGCCACCCGATCCGGCACAGCCTCATAGGCCATGATCTCCGTCTGCAGGCGGGGATCCCACTGTTGAACCGTCTTGAACGAGATGGCGCGGCTGAGGATGCGGCCGTCCACCTCCGGCAACACCACGTTCATGGCCAGATCCCGCGCCCCCAAGCCCCGAGTGGAGTTCTCCCAGCGCTCCCGCGACCCACTGCTCAAGACCACCTGCACAACCGGCACATCCAGCTCCTGCCAGAGGCGGACATCGGGCTGCTCGCTCTCCAGGCGGGCCAGGGAAAAGCTGGTGGTGTTCAACAAAAGTTCAATTTGGCCGCCGAAGTGCTCCCGGATGGCCTGCGGCAAGTCCGGCTCCTGCAGGCCATAGGTGTACAGACACAGCGGCTGCAACCCCCGCTCCTGCAGGGCGTTGGCCAGGGCATCTATTGGCTGCGTATTCCCCGCCAAAACATGGGCCCGGTAGAGCAGGATCCCTACCTTGGGGGCCTGGGGATCCCTGAGGGGGGATAGGGGGGGATGGTAGATCCCCAGCCGGGGCAGCACCTGCGGCTCTGGCAGGGCGTACTCCTGTCCCAGAAACTCCCTGGCCAAGAATTTCAAGCAAGCCGCCACATTGGCTGCCCCTCCTTCCAGCCAGTACTGCCACACCCGGTCGGCTACTGTCAGGGGCACGGTGGAGTGGCTAACCAAATCCCAATCGGGACGGTCATCCCCAGGGATCACAATCAGGGTGGCTCCCGCTGCTGCCGCTACCTCTTTGGCCACCTCCAGACCATAGCTCCAGTAGGCCCTTCCCCCCAACAGGCGCAGGAGCACCACCTGAGCTTGCCGCAACACCTTCTCGGCGTAGTCGTCGATGCTGAGAGGCTGTTGCAACTGCAAGAGGTTAGCCGCCCGCACCGCCGGGAAATCAGCCGGCAGCAGGCGCATGGCTGCGCTCAAGGCCGTCAGATCCGTGTCGGCTGCCGACAGGACAACGATGGGCGCAGGATCCTGCTCCAGGAAAATGACCCCACCTTGGGAAGGATCCCATCCCCCCGGCAAAGCAGCTATCCGATGCATAGAGCCAGCGCCAGGCGCCCCGCCATCTCCTTGAGACTACCCAGAAGGATAGCTTGGTAGCCCCGCACTTGCGTGGGGAGCGGAAAAGCTCGTAATTGCCAAGGGTATACTTGCCGAAAAGGCGTACCGTTCCCAGGCCAGCACCTAATCACGGTGAAAAACCCGACTGGTGCAGGCGTCCGAGACGCGAGAGGACGCCGTCCTGCTGACGCGAGCAGGGCTTTTCCTGAGGGGACTGTCTAGAGGCGTCTTGACAGCGCCTGTTTGAACTACGTGAGAACCCTACGCCTTGAGGCGGTGGGGGTGTCAATCTAACGGCCGTACTTGAGCACAAAGACATCTTTCAGACCAGCATGGGGCTCTCCGGCGAGGGATCCCCAGGTTACACCTACCACCCCGAGGGTGCCCTCTTGGTCTAGCGCCATGGCCTGAATCCAGTCGAAGTCGGCGCTGCCGAACTGGTGGCGCCAGAGCTCGCCGCCGTTGGTATCGTAGAGGCGGACAAAGGCATCGCTGCGACTTGCAGGGATCCCCTGGGTGGATCCTGCCACCCAGACCCTTCCGAGCCTATCCACGGCAATGGCCAGAGGGCGCTCCCCTTGCGCGCTGTCCCATTGGCGGCTCCAGAGCTCGTTGCCGTAGGGATCATACTGGCGCACAAAGACACTGTACCCTTGGAGCAAGGCCTGTCCAGCAGGAGCCTCTTGGGTATAGCCCGCCACCCAAACTTTTCCCTCCTCTCCCACAGCGATGGCAAGAGTGCCGTCGCCCCCTTTGTTGGAAAACTGGCGCAGCCAAACCTGGTTGCCGCTGGGATCATACTGGCCGACAAAGCCGCCGGCCCTTGTGCGGTCGCGGACGAATCCGGTTATCCAGAGATTTCCTGCCCCATCGGCGGCCAGGGCAGTGACCTGGGCCCCTAGCTCGCGGACCCAGAGGGGTTTGCCGTCAGCGTTGTATTGGCGCACAAAGCTCTTGCCTCCGCTATTTCCGGCTACCCAGACATTGCCCTTGCCATCCACGGCAATGGCAGTGACCTGGTCAGGCTCAGCACCGCCCAACTGCTGCGTCCAGCGCTCCCGACCCTGGGGATCGTGCTTACGCAGGAAGATGTCTTTTGCGCCGGCATTGCTGTAGCCAGGGAAAGCGCCGTAGGTCACTCCTGCCACCCAGGTGTTCCCTCTCCTGTCCACTGCCACCGCCACAACTTCGTCTAAAGCAGGGGTGCCCAACTGCCGTGTCCAGAGCTCTCGGCCCCAGGCATTGTACTTGCGCAAGAAACCATCGCCACCCCCTGCCGAGCTTTGGCCCAAAAAGCTTCCCTCCGTTACCCCCGCCACCCAAATATTTCCCTCTCCATCAATTGCGATGGCGCGAGCCTCGTCAGAGGAAGGGGTGCCAAACTGACGCAGCCAAGGGCTGGGACTACAGCCAAAACCTAAACCGAAAAAAGCTAAGACACCCAGAACCGCTCTAGCCAGTGCCTGTCTCCTGCTCATAGGCCCTCTTTTGGGGGCACTGGGCAAAGCATAGCAAGGGCTCTCCCCGGCTATCGCGAGGGATAAGCCCCCGCCTCTTCTCCAGCAGCAGCACAGGATCCCTAGGCAACCTGAGGCATTGCTTCAGAGCTGGCCAGGCGCGGCGAAAACTGCAGCGCTGCCTGCACAAAGGCCTGAAACAGGCGAAAATGCTCAGCCTCTTCAAAGGTGAACTCGGGGTGCCACTGCACGGCAATAGCCCAGGGATGGGTTTCGTGCTCGATGGCCTCGATGAGCTCGTCGGGAGAACAGGCAGCCAAACGCCAGCCCGCCGGCACCCCCCAAACAGCCTGGTGGTGCCAAGAGACTACGGAGATTGCGTCGACGCCGACAATTTCCTGCAGGCGGGTGGAGCGGATGAGGCTGACGCTGTGGCGAACGGGCTTGCGATCGGCGGGGTTGAAATGATCCAGCTCGTCGTACACGTCGGGCACATGGGGGATCAGCTTGCCGCCGCTGACCACGTTCAGCAACTGCATCCCTCGACAAATGCCCAAGACCGGGATCCCTTGCGCCAGCGCGGCTGCCGCCAAGGCCATCTCAAAGCGATCCCGCTCGGCGCTGACGTGACGCACCTGGGGATGTTGGGGATCCTCTCCGTAGGTGCTGGGGCAAAGGTCGCCGCCTCCTGTCAACACCAGCCCATCTACCGCAGCCAGCAGCGCTTGTGGCTCACTTTCGCCTGGGGGAAAAAGAACGGGGATCCCGCCAGCAGCGCGAAGGGCATCCACATAGCGGCCCGGCGCCACAAAATCTCCCTGGCCGTTGCGGCTGGGGGTAGTAACGCCGATGAGGGGCCGATTTACAAAAGAGGGTGTCCGGTTCATTCCTCTACATTTATATTACATTGACAACAAAGCTGAGAAAGTACCGCCCGCCACCATAAACCTTGACAACTCTGGCTGACTGGGGGCAACCGGTATACCCCCTGTCCTAACTTCCACCACGATAACCGTAAAAGTAGCCGGAAGCACACTAGGCAAATCCAGAGCCGCCCACAGTAAAACAGGGTAGGGTTCGAGGGATCCCGACGTGCGTTTTGATACTTATGACCCAGGTGAAGGTTTTTACGATGAGCTGTTTGTGGGGCGCGGTCGGCCTCGCCCTGAGGCGATCCCGCTGATTGAGCGCCTGCATTCGCTGGGAGAAGGAGAGCTGCAGCAGCGGCAAGCGGCGGCCCAGGCAGCCCTCTTTCAGATGGGGGTAACCTTCAACGTCTATGGCGACAGCCAGGGCACGGAGCGGATTTTCCCCTTCGACATCATTCCCCGCATCGTCTCAGCCTCTGAGTGGCAGCGGCTGGAGCAGGGTCTGAAGCAGCGCATCCATGCCCTGAACCTGTTTATCGACGACGTCTATCACGACCAGAAGATCCTCAAGGATGGGGTGATCCCTGCTGAGCTGGTCGAGACGGCCAAAGGATTCCTGCGGCCTTGTATTGGGCTCAACCCGCCGGGGAGAATTTGGTGCCACGTCACCGGCACCGACCTGGTGCGGGATCGGGACGGGACTTGGTACGTGCTGGAAGACAACCTGCGCTGCCCCTCGGGCATTTCCTATGTGCTGGAAAACCGGCGGGTGATGAAAAGCACCTTTCCCTCGCTGTTTAACACGATGGGGATCCGCCCGGTGGACGACTACCCCAGCCACTTGTTGGATACCCTCCTCAATCTGACGCCGCCGCACCTGGCCAACCCGACAGTGGTGGTGCTCACCCCCGGCATCTACAACTCCGCCTACTTCGAGCATTCTTTTCTGGCCCAGCAGATGGGGGTGGAGCTGGTGGAAGGACGGGATTTGGTGGTGGCCGATGGCTATTTGCAGATGCGCACCACCAAGGGCCTGCAACGGGTGGATGTAATCTACCGCCGCATCGACGATGACTTCATCGATCCGCTGGTCTTTCGCCCCGATTCCCTCTTGGGGGTACCCGGCCTGTTTGAGGTCTATCGCTCGGGTCGGCTGGCAATTGCCAATGCCTTGGGGACAGGAGTGGCAGACGATAAGGTCATCTACGCCTATGTGCCCCAGATGATCCGCTACTACCTGGGAGAAGAAGCGATTTTGCCCAATGTGCCCACCTACTTGTGTTGGGATCCCAAGGATCAAGCTTATGTGCTGGAGAACCTGGACAAGTTGGTGGTGAAGGCGGCCAATGAGTCGGGCGGTTACGGCATGCTGATGGGACCGCGGGCCACACCGGAGGAGCGGGCCGCTTTTGCCGAGAAAATCCGCGCCCAGCCCCGCAACTACATCGCCCAGCCCGTCGTGTGTCTTTCCCGCGTGCCCACCCTCGTGGATTGGGGAGAGGGGCTGAGGCTGGAGCCCTGCCATGTGGATCTGCGGCCCTACATTCTCTACGGCAAAGAGATCTACGTTCATCCCGGCGGCCTAACCCGCGTGGCCCTCAAAAAGGGATCCCTAGTGGTCAACTCCTCCCAAGGGGGCGGCAGCAAAGATACCTGGGTGCTCTGCGGGGATCCCCGCTGCTGAGGGGTAGGCTTAGGCCGGAGCAGCAGGGCCCGGCCATCTGGCGAAACGACGGGCGTGTTGCAGCGCCAAATCCACATAGTGCTCGGCGTGGCGGCGCAACTGCTCCACCTCTTGGTCTGTCAGGGTGCGGATGACCTTGGCCGGGATCCCGACTGCCAAAGAGCGGGGCGGCAGCGAGCGGGTGACCACCGCTCCAGCCCCGACCATGCTGCCCGCCCCGATGGTGACTCTGTTGAGGATGACGGCCCCAATCCCCACCAGGGATCCCGCCTCGATGTGGGCGCTGTGGATGACGGCCCGATGGCCGACGGTGACCTCCTCGCCGATGCAGGTCGGCTGCTCCGGATCCCCGTGCAGGATCGCCCCGTCTTGAATGTTGCTGCGGCGGCCAATCACAATCGGCGACAGATCCCCTCGCAAAATGGCCCCGTACCAGATGCTCACCCCTTCCGAGAGCTGCACATCACCAATCAGCGTGGCATTGGCGGCCACAAAGGCTGCCTGGTCGATCCCTCGCGGCTGCTGCTCCAACCCCACTCTCCAACCAGCAACAACTTCCATCAATCCTACCGCCAGTAACGGTGCGGCAATTCCCGGCCTCCCCAGTGCTCTGCACCGCCTTTGCCCCGGCAGCTGACCAGATGCAAGCATACAACAGCCGTGAAAGAGATTAACCCCCCTCTCCCTTTGGGAGACGGGCTGGGGGTGAGGGCTGTCTCTTTAACACATCTCCG
The DNA here is from genome assembly GCF_047462315.1 of Synechococcus sp. H60.2. Classification (NCBI taxonomy): domain Bacteria; kingdom Bacillati; phylum Cyanobacteriota; class Cyanophyceae; order Synechococcales; family Synechococcaceae; genus Synechococcus; species Synechococcus sp. H60.2. The sequence continues at coordinate 7,064 of NZ_JANSIZ010000099.1, forward strand.
ACCCCACGAGCCAAGCCATGAAAGCGTAAGCCGGCGTGAGCATTAAAAAAAAAAGAGAGGGGG
>NZ_JANSIZ010000100.1:0-6920 GCF_047462315.1 Synechococcus sp. H60.2
AAACGCTGATAGGCATAATCTACCCGCTTGACCGTAGCTTGCAAAGTCATGGAGTGGAGCTGAGCAAACTCCGGCCACGCCTGCTTGAACTCTGGCAGAAGATTCTGCTGCTCAAGGTAAGTAACCGTCCGGCGGTTGCGCCGGTACTCATAGCGTCGGTGAGCAACACAAGCGTTGTAGAGGTAGCAGTGCAAGCGGCGGGCGTCCAACAAAGCCCGCTCTTGGGTTTTGTTGGGGTACAGCCGAAAGGTCTGCCGCCTGACTACCCGTATAGTCTCAGTCACCCTTGTGGCTCGGTCGTCACCACAGTCAGTCTAGCACCGGAACGATAGGCGGGGTGGCGACGTCGACGCAACACACCCGGAATCAGTCAGGAGGCGCTATCCCTCCCCACCGTATAGACAGTGGGGAATCCCGCGCCTTACGTTGAAGCTGCGGGTCGATCAGGGGATCCCGCCCAGCCAGCGCCGCCAGCTCCACCAGGGATCCCCTCTCCTGGTGGCCCTAAACAGCTCGGCCACTTCTTCGCCGCTGGGTCGAGCCCTAAAGGTCTGGAGGACGCTGTAGAGGCCGGGCTCTTCCTGCTGCCACAGGCTCCAGGGATCCGGGTAGGCGCGAAACAGGGCTCCTTCCAGCAGCGAGCGCAGGTAGTAACTGGTCTCAAAGGTGCTCAGGAAGCGTTGCCGCAGCCGGCGCCCGGCCAGCCCCACCCCCACTGCGGCGGCATCCTGAAGTTGTGGGTTGAGGAGAACGACGGGCTTGGGATCCCGGCCTTTGGCAGCCAGCCCAGAAGGATCGCCGCCGCTCACCACCTGGCAGACCCGCTCCACCTGATCCAAGTTGTAAACTGCTGGCATTACAAACAGGACGCTCTGGTCTGGTGTAGGCTGCGTGCGGGCAGTCAGGCTTTGCAGTTGCATCCCGTCGGGAAGGGATCCCCACTCCCGCTGGGCCAGGGCTGCTCCGCCGGCATCGCTGAACAACACCAAAGCCGGTGGCGGCAGCAGCTCCAAGAACGGACGGGCTAAGACTTCCGGCTTGATGTCGGGGGCGAGGATCTCGATGAGCAGGCGGCGATACCCCGCCTGGATAGCCAGGCGTGTGGCCTGGATGGCCTGCTCGCAGGCTTGGGCCAGATCGCCGGGCAGGTGGGGAAACTGAGTCAGTTGCAGTTGTTCAGCCACGGTCTCATCCCATCAGATCCATCAGATAACAAGATTGCAACAGACGCTCAGCCGGACAAGTCTTCCCAAGCCCTGTGGGTGAGCAGTTCTTCCAGAACCCGCACCCCCCGCAGTTGGTTGGAAAGGGGCAGGTGACCTTTGGGGGCAGACAGATCCCAAATGAACTCGTCGGGGTAGCGGGTCCAGTGGTAGCCTTGTTTCCAGCCAATCAGCGGCCAGAGGCGCTCCCAGTTGCGATTCACCCCCAGCCAGAGCTGCCGCTGCACGGAGTAGCCGAAGCGATCCCCGGAGGCCGCCCGCCACAGGCGATCGATGGTGCGCAGATCCTCTGCCGGGATCCGGCTCACTTCGGAAAAGTACAGCCAGCCCCGCCGCGCCGCCCCCTCTCCCGCTGCCCGGCACAGCAATTGCAGGCTCAGCCGATCCGCTTCCAGCCAGGCTCCCGCCGCTAACAACTCCTGGAGAGGCCGATAGTCAATGTCCAGGGCTGAAATCAGAGGGACTGTCACCATTGCCGTTGCAAAAGGTTTCTTTCGAATTCTAGTCCCTGTTGGCGGCCCACTCAGGGTTCAGGAGGATACTTGGGCGGGTTCCCAAAGACGATGCGATAGCCAAGATAGGCCACCCCTAGCAACCCCGCCAGGATCCACAAGAAGGCTGAGAAGGGCATGTAGGAAAAAAAGACAAGATAGACCCGGCGGCTGAGCCAAGAAAAAATGAGATAGACTGCCGCCAAGAGGCCGATCCCTTGCAAGGTGCGGAAAGCCGGCACCCGCGAGAGCGGCATGCGCTGCCGCGCCACCCAGATGGAGCTCAGAAAATAGTAGGGAGGCACCAGCAGCAGAAACATATCCGCCTGCTTCACCACCGCCTGCCAGCCAGCCGTGTTGGTGGCATAGGCCAAGTAACCGGCCCAGAGGACAAGGCTCACCGCTGCCAAGCCGATGTTCAAGCTGAGCAAAAAAGGCTCTTCCCACTGCCCCGGGATCCAGTGGCAGAGAACCCAAACCAGCCAAGGAGCCGCGAATAGCAGGATCGCAATGGTCAGGCCGTTGGCATTTAACTGAGTAAAAAATGTTTCCAATGTCATGAGGGCTGAGGGGACAGGAGGTCACTTTCAATAGTAATAGTAGTGGTAGTTCCAATCCCTCGCCAGAATTCGTAAAATAGTAAAATACCCTGAAAAATTACAGCCAAAAAATTGCGTCCCTGCTGGGTCAGGCTTTCCAGGCGGGCGAAAAGGGATCCTTTGACTTCACCTTTTCTAGGGTGCTACTGAGTACATCTGGAGGGATCCCGGAGGGTACCCATAAAGTGATAGGGGGGCAAGGGAGGGCTCCAGTCCAGTTGCCAGCGGGGGTGAGCTGCCACCCAGGTTTGGGTGAGCTGAGCTGCCGCTTCCCGTTCGGCAGGGGTGAGCAAAAAGTAAAGCCGCAGGACTTCTCCCGGCTGCGGATCCCCTCTTTGCACTGGCCAGGTGGAGGGCCAAAGCTGCTGCAGGGCTGCCAGCTCCTGTTCTTGCCGCTCTTGGGCCTGTCGTTGCAGTAGATAAGCTTGTTTGCGGGCCAACAGATAGGCTGTGCCGCTGGGGGCGGGTTGGGGATCCGGGGAGGGCTGGGGCGACAGTTTTCCTTTCAGGCAATACTCGGCTCTTCCCCCGATGGCCGCAAGGGCCTGTTCGTACTCCGCCTGCTGGGCCAGTAGGTGGGATCCTAGCTTTTCGGCTGAGAGAAAGCAGGTGCCAAAGCGCAGGGGCAGCAGGGGCATTTGGGCAAACAGCCGGCAGATCACCTGGTCGTGGCGCAGGGCAGAACGCACCAGCACCTCATCCGAAGCCTGCAGCGACGCAGGATCCGGCATCGGCTCCACAGCAGCGGCAATTCGGCCTCCCGGGGGGGAAAACACCTGCAGTGGCCCGCGGATCCCTTGAGTTTGTTGAATGAAATGCCAAAGCGGTGCATCTGGCATCGGCAAGAAGGCATAGGTGTAAAGGGGGCTGCCAGCGCTCTGTTCACTGGGTTCCGGTAAAACTGGCATTGGGTCGGATCGGAGGGTAGGCTTTTCCTCTCAGTCTAAGCACACTTGCTGGCGCTTTTCGCCCTGGGGGGCTGCTACCGGCGACCTGGAGATGCGGTAGACTAACCTGGCAGGGTTCTTCAGGTCTGGGGTGTTCGGGGCTGAAAGGCTGCTGGGGGGCAGGTGGGATCCCCCCTTTCCGTGCCTCTACAGGTAAAACTATGACCAGCCGCTCAGACTTCAAACCCTTGGAAACCTTTCAAAAAGAAGAGATCGAACGCTTGCGGGATCTGCTTCCCGCTTCCCTCCGGCCCTTGCTCAGCGTTGTCCCCCACTCGGGAGGTGGAGCCCTGTTGTTCTCCCGCCGCAAGGCCCCTTGGCAGCCCCAGGGCATCATTGCCATCGACTTTCTTCGCTGGCAAGGGATCCCGCAGCCGCAGCGGGATCTCCTGTTTTTGCGGGAGGTGGGCTGGTTCGACAATCGCAACTGGCTACAGCCGGGGTTTTACCAGTCGCTGGCCTTGCTTGGTGGCATCACCACCGTGGCGGAGCTCTCTTGGCAGCACCCGTTTTCTGCCCTGTTGGCGGGTGGCATCACGGCGCTCTCGGTTCGACAGATCTGGCAAAACCTGAATCGGGAGAGCGCCCATTTCGATGCCGACGAGTTTGCCCTGCGCCGTGCCCAGTTCCGCGGCTACACCCGCCAAGAGGCGGCCCAACACCTAGCAGATGCCCTGGAGCAGGTTCTAAAGCTGGATCCCACCGACATCCTGACGGCACTGCGGCTGCAGCGGCTGAGAACCATTGCCCGCAACCTCACTCCCTCACCTGGGAGCTCCTAAGGCCAGGTGCACCTGGGTGATGGCCACCCGACCGGAGAAGCAGATATCGGTATCGGTCTGGGGATCGCGGGCTCGCTCTGCGTAGCGACCCTGGTAGCGAAACCACACCGATTCCAAGCCTTTCCCCTCTGCTTCTACGGCGTAATCGAGCGGCAGCGGCTGTGTGCAGAGGGGGCAGTAAACTCGCTCCGGCAAAGGGGATCCTGGTGGCAGGTGGGGCAAATTGACATTCCAGAAGGAGCCGGCTGGCAGGGGTTGTTCCATCAGCTCGGCCAAGATCTCCCGCGTCCACCGCTGTGCCTGTTCCCAATCGATGGGTTGGCTCCCTGCCCGATACTGGGAAATGGCAATTCCCCGGATCCCGCGCAGCGCCGCTTCCCGCACCGCCGCCACCGTGCCGGACAAGTACACATCCGATCCCAAATTCCCTCCCTCGTTGATGCCAGAAAGCACCCAATCCACGGAAGGGGCGAGCTTAAACAGGGCCACCCGCACACAGTCGGCAGGGGATCCCTCGACAGCAAAGGTGCGCTCGCCGCGGGCCCAGGCGCGAAAGGGCCGCCCCGTCGTTACCTGGTGACTGCAGCCGGAAATCGGCTGGTGGGGGGCCACGATCCAGCAGTTTTCCTCGGCAACGAGAGCGCTGAGGGCCAGCCTGAGGTGCGCCAGCCCTGCCGCCTCGATGCCATCATCGTTGGTCAGCAATACCTTCATCTGAATTCCTCTACCGGCAACTTCCTGGGTTAGCCTGAATCGCAAATCTCCGTTGCAGATGGGATCCAAATCTGGAGATCTGAAGTGCAAAGGCAAGGCGGATCCCGTTCTTCTTCTAACCTATCCCTAGGGGGTTGGCGTCTCCTGCGCCGCGGCCCTCGACCCCTGATCCTGAACTGATACCGGAGGATTGCGATGACCACACGGGTAGCCATCAACGGATTTGGCCGCATTGGCCGGTCGTTTTTGCGGGCGCTGCTCTCCCAGCCAGAGCGAGGGCTGGAGGTGGTGGCGGTTAATGATCTAACTGAGCCGGAAAACTTGGCCTACCTCCTGCAATTTGATTCTGCCTACGGGCGCCTGCCCCAGACCGTGAGTGCTGTGGACAGACACCTGCAAGTCGGCAGCCACAAGATCCGGGTTCTGGCAGAACGGGATCCGGCGCAACTGCCCTGGAAAGACCTTGGGGTTGACCTGGTGGTGGAGTCCACCGGCCTGTTTACCAAGCGGGAAGGGGCAGTCAAACACCTAGAAGCTGGCGCCAAGAAGGTGATCATCTCCGCCCCTGCCAAAGGCGCCGACCTAACGGTGGTGATGGGGGTCAACGACGACCAGTACGACCCCGCGCGGCACCATATTGTCTCCAACGCCTCCTGTACCACCAACTGTCTGGCGCCGCTGGCCAAGGTCTTGTTGGATCGCTTCGGCATCGAGACGGGCTTTCTCACCACCTGCCACGCCTACACCGCCACCCAGGCCATTGTGGATCGTCCGGATCCCAAAGACTATCGGCGGGGCCGCTCGGCAGCGGTGTCGATTGTGCCTTCCACAACCGGAGCAGCTACGGCAGTTGCCGAGGTTTTGCCTGCCCTAAGAGGGAAAATGGATGGTCTGGCGCTGCGAGTGCCCGTGCTAACCGGCTCGATTGTGGACTTTGTCGTGCGCACCGAGCGGCCCATTACCAAAGAGGCGGTTAACCAAGCCTTTGTCGAGGCTGCTGAAGGGCCGCTGCGCGGCATCCTCGCCATTGCCCCGCCACAGATTGTTTCGGCCGATATCATCGGCGATCCCCACTCTTCGATTGTGGATCTGGAATCAACAATGACGCTGGGGGATCGCACCGTGAAGGTGCTCTCCTGGTACGACAACGAGTACGGCTACGCCTCGCGGCTGGTGGATCTGGCGGTGAAAATGGCGGCTGCGCTGTAGAGCTCAATCCCAGCCTAAGTCGGTGCGCTCCAGCCAGGAGCTATCCAGGGCAGCCAGCGCCTCAGCTGCAGCTACGCCGGTTTCAGGGTGGCGCCAATGGGGAGCGATCTCGCACAGCGGGGCCAGGACAAAAGGGCGCTCCATCATGCGAGGGTGGGGCAGGGTTAGCTCAGGGCTCTTCAGGATCCGGTTGCCCATGGCCAGCAGATCCAGATCCAGCGTTCTGGCCTCCCAGCGGATGCGCCGCACCCGCCCCGCCTCCTGCTCGATGGCCAGCAGCGCCCTCAGCAACTCTAGGGGCGATTGGTAAGGGGGAAAGGGATCCAGCGCCACCACGGCGTTGAGGTAATCCGGCTGCCCCGGCGGCCCCCCTTGGGCAGGGCTGCGGTAGAGGCTGGAGCGGGCCACCACCTGGCCCAGCCGCGGCAACTTCTCTCCAGCCGTGCGCAACTGCTGCAGCGGATCCCCCAGGTTGCTGCCCAAAGCAATGTAGGCCAGGTCAGGCTTCATGGAAGAGCAGGGCGACGGCGGACGATCTCCACGTAGACATCCTCGAACAGGCCCGGCAGGGGAGCTTGCGGCTTGTGCACCCGCACCGTCAGGGCTTCCAACTGGGGATAGTTCTGCCACAGCCGCTCAGCAATCCGCTCTGCCAACGTCTCGATCAGCCGGTAGCGTCGCTGGGTTACCTCTTCCCGCACCGCCTCGTACACCTGGGCGTAGTCCACTGTGTGGGCTAGGTCATCCGCTTGGGGAACCCAACCAAGCTGCATCTCCACATCCACCACAAAGCGCCCTCCCAACACAGCCTCCTCAGGACGATAGCCGTGGTGGGCATGGAAGCTAAGACCCCGCAGCACCAGCCTAGTGGGGTTCATCGTGGAGACCTGCCCAAGCTGCCAGAGCCGAGACATGGGCCGGGACGTTGTGCACCCGCACCCGGGTAGCGCCCCGG
>NZ_JANSIZ010000101.1:0-6610 GCF_047462315.1 Synechococcus sp. H60.2
GAGCCATCCTGGCCCACCTGGGCCAGCCGACAACCCTGCGCCTGCGCGGCCCCTTCCTCTGCTGGGATGAGCAGCTTTACTTCCCCAGCCCCCTGCACCTTGACCAGGGATCCCCGCTGGTGCCCATCCCCTGGCTGGAAGAGGAGCATTCCTACAGCGGCTACCGTTGGGATCCCACTCGGCCGGCCCCTTTGGTAGCGGCAGCTCCGGAGGAGGAACGGCCAAGCCCCAAGCAAAAGGCCGCCGGCTACCTGCCCTTTCAGGCGGTGCAAAAAGCGCTGCAGGGCAAGGGCTGGGATCTGGCTCAAGCTGTTCCGCCCCCCTGGGTGGCAGAGGTGCGGCCCCACAACACCCTGCAGGCGGGCAAACGTCAGGTGCGAGAAGCCGATGGCTACTTTGTGGAAACCTGCATCCGCCTGCAGCCCGGCTGGAGCCTGGCTTTCTCCATCGAGTGCTGGGATCCCGAGCGCGAAACCTGGGATCCCTTGCCCCTGGAGCAAGAAGAGGTGGTGCGGCTGGGGGGAGAAGGCCACGGCGCTCTCCTGGGCCCTTGCCCAAAGCTAGGCAAGCAGTGGCAAGCGCTGCAGGAGCTCTCCCAAGAGACCTTCCGGCAAACCCGGCGGGCCTTGGCCTACCTGGTTACGCCTGGAGTGTTCATCAAGAAGGTGGATGGGCGCTCCCTCTGCCGCGCCTGGCCCTGGGAATGGCGCTTGGCCACCCCCCATCCCGCCCACTCCCTCACCGGCCCTCTGGTAAGCGTGGCCACCGGCAAGCCGGTTCCCATCAGCGGCCGCCTGCGGGTGGATTCCCTAACAGAGCCGCGCAAGACCAGCTTACCGGCTCCGCAAGTGTTTGCCGCCCCGCCCGGCAGCGTCTACTACCTGGAGCAGCCGGCTCCCCTTGGGCAGGACGAGCCGGAGCTGGAAGATGGCCGGCTCAACGTCTTCCACCGCTGGCGGCTGTTGGGCTACAGCGAGTTGCTCTGGCTGCCTTGGGTTAACTGATGCTTTTGCAGCCCTGTTCTTTGTCGATAAGGAGTGTTTTTTCGATGACTTTTCACCTGGTCTATCTCACCCTGTTAACCCCCCTGCACACCGGCGGCACCACCCAAGAAGGCAACCTCTTGGGCATTGCCCGCGAAGCCCACACCAACTTGCCCTACATTCCTTCCAGCACCATCCGCGGCAAATTGCGGGCCAGTGTGGCTGAGAAAGAGTTAAAGTTTGAGCTCTTTGGCAACGAAATTGGGGAGGGGGATCAGCTTACCCAAGGCTCCATTTGGATTGGGGATGGATCCCTGTTGTGGGTGCCGGTGGCTTCCCTCAGCCACGGGGTAGTCTGGATGAGCTGCCCCCTCTTGCTCAAGCGCTGGCTGCGGCTAAGTGGCCAGCAGTTGCAGGTGCCGGATCCCTATAGCACCAACTTGGAGACAAACCGGCCCCTCTACCTCAAGGATGCCATCCTGAAAAATGGCCTGAAAAAGTGGGCCAACTGGCAAGACTTTGTCAAGTCTTCCAGCATCACCCGCGTCATCGTCTTGCCGGATCAGCACTGTGCCACCCTTATTCAAATGAGCCTGTGGCGGCAGGTAAAAGTTAAGCTCAGCGAGCACAAAGTTGTAGAAGGCGGCTTTCGCTACGAAGAGGCCATCCCCCCCGATAGCCTGATGTACTTCACCTGGGGGGTAACAGCCCAAGCCAACGGCAGTTCCCAAAAAGCAGTGGAGCAATTTCGGAAGCTCCTGCAGGATAACCAGCTCCTGCAAATTGGCGGTCAGGAGAGCCTAGGCCGGGGCTTTGTCGAGTTGTCTTGGAACTAGTTGAGGAGGCTTTATGGAAACTTTTGATCCCCGCACGTTGGCCAAGCCTGTTTACGAATCCCTTCGCCAGTTAAGGGCTCAAACCAGAGACCAAGAAAAGCTTAAGGAGCAGAAAAACCAGGCTGTGGAACTCTACACCTACCTTTCCACCTGGGGCCTGCTGCGCCTTAAGGCAGAAGAAGATGCCCTCGGCCAAGACGGCAAAAAGCAAGTGGTCAAGGAGTTCTTTAATTGCCTGGAAGAGATTTCTGGTCAGAAGGGAATTGCTAACTCCAATGGTCTGGATCGTCTTATGGGACTGGGAGTCGAAGAGTATCTAGGTTTAACAGGGTTAGGGCTGGCTTTGGCTCAGGAGTTTGGCTTTTGGGCCATGGCCATCTACCACGACATTAAAGGAGGGGAGTAATGGGCGTCGCGATCCCCCTGCAAGCGATTTCCCTGCAAGAAGGCAGCCGAGTGGTTATTCATTCTCTTACCTGGCAAGACTGCGAGAGCATTCTGGAGGAGCTGGGCGAAGATCGCCACACTCGCATTGCCTACTACGATGGCACTTTTGAGATCATGTCTCCCTTATCCAAACACGAGCGCCTTCATCGCATTGCCGGGTATATTGTCTCAGCCATTCTCGATTCTCAGGGTAGGGATTGGGAAGACTTTGGCTCAACAACCCTTAAAAAGTCAGGCAGGGCTGGAGTGGAGCCCGACACCTGCTTCTATGTCAATCACCTGGAGTTGGTGCGAGGTTGCGAGGGCAGGATCGATGTCGATCAGTTGCCCCCACCTGATCTGGCCATCGAGTCCGACGTTACTTCCCGAACTTTTATCGAGGCCTATGGAGCCATCGGCGTGCCGGAAGTTTGGACCTTGGGTGAGCGAAGTTTGCGGATCTTTATCCTGCAGGGAGAAGACTACGTAGAATCAAGCCGCAGCCGGCTTTTTCCAGACTTCGACATCCCCAATCTTGTACCTCAACTCATTCGACGCGCCCTAGAAATTGGTACCAGCACCATGTTGCGTGAATTTCGCCAAACCCTTGGTAATTCCTAACCCTGTTTCCCGCTTTTGGAGAAGATCCCATGACCAGTCATCGCCCTGCTCGTCCTGGTAACACGCCTCAGCCGCTTGCTCGTCCCCCCAGGCCAGGGGATCCCAGCCGCCGGCCGCCTCAGGAAAATCGAGGCCCCAATTCTCCTAGAGGAGGCAATGGAGGGGGAAACCAGCCGCGCGGTGGAGGCGGTGGCGGAGGAGGCAACAATCCTCAGCCCTCGCCTTGGCTGGGTCACCCCTTGGATCCCACGCCCAGGCCGGATCCCACCGCCGGCTTTATCGAGTATCTGCGCTGGATGCGAGCGCCGGTTGATGCTGCTACTAAAGACGGCACCAAAGCGGAGCTGGCGCACCAAGTGGAAACAACGATCAACCTTGGAGCCCGCTTGAAAGTTTTGAACGAGCGCACCCAACGCATTGCCAGCGACACCTTTCAGGTTACCTGTCCCTGGCGAATTCGAGTCGGTGGGGCCAAGGGCCCAGAGAGCATGTTGCTCCCCGCTTTCGATCCCTTAGGGATCCCTTACATTCCTGGCTCCACCCTGCGCGGTGTAGCCCGCTCCCAGGCCATTCGGGAGCTGATGCAGGAGCGCAACCTATCTTGGGATCAAGCAGACCAAGCTGTAGCTCCTTGGTTTGGCCACCTACAAGCTGAGGAAAAGGATAGCGCCGGCAAGGTTATCTTTTTGGATGCCTATCCGGTACCCACTCGGCCCCAAAGGCGGGAGGATCCCGATAACTCCAAAACGGGGGGGCTGGCTGTAGATATTGCTAATAACGTCTGGAAATGGAATGGAAAAAATCTTGAATACTCGACCAACCCCAACTTATTTTTCTCTCTCAAGCAAGCCACTTTTTTGATTGGCCTACGCAAAGGCAGCGGCTGCACCGATGAGATGCTGGATCAAGTTAAGCAATGGCTCCTCCGGGGTTTGGAGCAAGGGGTGGGATCCCAAGTAAATACTGGCTACGGCCGGCTGGTTTCCTCAGGAAGATCCCCCGACAAGTACCGGGGAGAATTCTTGCGCCTGCCCTTTGAGTTAGAAGGCCAACTCATTCACGGGCGCCAGGTAGTCAACTGGAGACCCGACAAGAATCGCTACGACAACCGATCCATCGCCGAAGTGCGGCCCGTGGCCTTTAAGAATATGCTGCGCTATTGGTTCCGCACCCTTGCCCTGGGAGTTTTGCCGGTCGATCAGGTGCAGGAGTGGGAAGGGCAACTTTTTGGCGCCATCACCCCTAAGCAAAAACACGGCTGGATCCATGTAGATCTCCTAGATGGCAAAGTCTCTCAGCCGGAGCCGGAGCCCAATCAGCAAGGAAGAAATAAACCTGCCGGACGACAAGAAGGGATCCTCGTCTTGAGTCTTTCGGGCGAGTGCCAAAATTATGCTTCGCAGGAAGATCAAGAGGCGGCGAAAAAGCTCTTTGCCAACCTCACCTGGATGATGTTCCATCTGGGAGGTGTGGGCCAAGGGGCCAGAAGACCCTGCTACTCCCGCCAAAACCGCGAGCGGGCTCCCTGGTGGCGCGGCTCTACCCTAATTCCCAGGTCAGAGGATGCCTTCTGGGAGCTGCCGGAATCGGTGACTGAGTTTCAGAAGCTTTTCCAAAAGCGTCTGGAAAACTTTTTTGCCGCTCTCAAGACTCTAACCAAGCAGGCTATTAACCCCAATAGCCCAAGAAGTGTTGGCCAAGTTGACAGGGATAAATGGCCGCAAGCAGTGGATGCCAACTGCCAGATTGTGGTCTGCAGTGGCGAGGAAGAGTTTAATAAACCCTATGCCCTGGCCACTTTGCATCGTCTTGGCCGGCAGGGCGAAGGCCGGTACGACAAATTCTTGTGTGGGGGTGTACAGGTACCCTCTCCGGTTTGGATTGCCGATTTGGGTGATTACCAAGTGGTTACCGTTTTTGGAGCAACGGCGGATCCTAGGAAAATGTATCTCGACGAGCTCAAGGGAAGTGCCGATGGCTTTGGAGTAATCTGGCCCTTGAGATAGAAAAATCTTGGAGAGTTTTTGGGAAAACCATGCCTAGAAAGAAGATCAAAGCCAAAGTTCTTAGAAACCTTGTTACAGCTACAATCAATGGCTTGATTACACTAGTCATTTTGCTCATTGCCCCCTTGGGCCTGGCAGCCGTGATTACCAACATATTCTGGTTACAATTGCCAGCTTCTTTTCTGGAAGCTTAACGGAGATAGTCATGGATCTTTTGTCAAGTCCTGAAATTGACGTAGATGTTTTACCAGAAGAGCGCCAATCCAAGACCAGCACTTCCATAGAGCCAAGGCGAGGCTCAGAGAGTCTGCGCCGAGATGATCGATAATGCGAACCTTGTATGTTTCCCAGCAAGGGTGCAGGCTAAGCCTCAGGCAAGAGTTTGTGCTGGTTCATTTGGGCGATTTGCTCTTGCAGGAGGTGCCTCTGCCCTTGCTGGAGCAAATTTTAATCTTCGGCCGCTCGCAGGTGACTACCGATGTTGTAAGAGAGTGCTTGAAGCGCAATATCCCCATTGCCTACCTCTCCCGACTCGGCTATTGCTACGGTCGCCTCATTCCCATTGAAAGGGGCTACCGCCGCTTGGCCCATTGGCAACAAGCACTCCCTGAAGCATGGCGATTGCAAACAGCAGCCCAGATAGTGCGAGCTAAGCTCCTCAATGGGCGCGTGTTGTTGATGCGGCAACTTAGGCAGCGCCCCAGCGAAACTGGGGATCTAACCCTGCGCAGCCTGGAACATCTGGCCGAGCAAGTTCTGCAGGCTAAGTCTCTAGATCAATTGCGCGGCATTGAAGGGATCGGCGCAGCCCTGTATTTCCCAGAATTGGGCAATTGCCTACAACAAAAAGGATTTGTTTTGCTCAAGCGCACCCGACAACCACCCACCAATCCAGTCAATGCCATGCTTAGCTTTGGCTATATGGTGCTCTGGAACCACCTATTAACCTTGATTGAGCTGCAAGATTTGGATCCCTATCAAGGTTGCCTACATGCTAGCAGTGAACGCCACGCTGCTCTGGTTTCCGATTTGCTGGAAGAGTTCCGAGCGCCTATTGTGGACTCCCTGGTACTGTGGCTTGTCAATAGTGGTGTTATGGATATCCAAGAAGACTTCGAGTATCGAGATGGGGGCTGTTTTCTCAACGATGCTGGCAGAAAGAAATACCTCAAAGCTTTTCTCCAGAGAATGGAGGGATCCATTACAACTCCTGCTGGGGATCAGCCCCGCTGGGATTTGCTAACACAGCAGGTTAAGAAGTTTAAGCAGTCCGTCTATAATCCTCAAGACTTGTATCAGCCTTACCGGATTCGCTGATGTTTCTTTATGTTGTTACCTACGATACTCCCTGTGACAAGCGCCGCAAGAAAATTGCCGACTTGCTAGAAGGCTACGGCAAGCGGGTGCAGTACAGTGTCTTCGAGTGCGTCCTCAACAAGGACAAGTTCGAGGAGCTCAAGCTACGGCTCCGGAAAAGGATCAAGCCCAACGAAGACAGCGTCCGCTTCTATCCCCTCACCAGCCACGCCCTCGATCAAGTGGAAATCTGGGGTGAACCCCCTTTAACTGCACCCCCTGGCTCGGTCATCGTGTAGCTCAGGCAACTTTCCCCCTACCTAAGTACTTGATGTTCTCGAAAGCACACAAAAACGGTATCAGCAGCTCTGCGAGCGCCTCGCCAAATCCCGCAAAGGCCGATTCTTTCGTTGACCCGCTCGATGCCTTGCCCCACAAGGCT
>NZ_JANSIZ010000102.1:0-6304 GCF_047462315.1 Synechococcus sp. H60.2
GTAGTGTTTGTAACGAAATACTGGTCACTAAAGTGTATTGGGAAGGGCTAGGCTTTGGCATGATTTGCTCCCTAGAACCAGAATCAGTCAGAGGGTGCTATCCATCCCCACCGTCTATACGGTGGGGAATTCCGCACCTTACGTTAAGGCCATCAAAACCTGAGGGGTGCTCTGGCGACGAGGGATAGAGAGTAAACTACCCGACTCCAACCGCCGAGTAGTACGGAGCAGGCTTTGGGTAATCCTGCAGTTGGCAAGCCAACCACCAACCTCTAATCCAGTTTGCGGGCCGCAGGATCCCTTCCCTCTTGAGAGTTGCACAGAAGCAGAAAGCCTTCTCTTCTGCAGACTCTGCCAGGATCAGCCGTAGTACCCCTGGTTGATCCGATTTTCCAGTTGGTTGGCCCCCTCTTGGTACTCCCCAAACACGAAGTTCTCCGCGTTCGCCTTGATCAGGGCCTTCTGCTGCTCCGTCAATTCTGGGATCCGCAGCATGTCCTCCAGGCTGTTGTAGGGAGCATTTTTCACCAGAATACGGGCCAGGGTGGGATAGAAGCCAGGCAACTGGCGGTAGTTGCGCAGGATGGTGTTGTTCACATCGATGGGAGTGTCAAGATGTTTCACCGGCGGAAGCTCTGCCGCCACGGCCGGGATCCCCAAGGGGGCCAAGCACAGACAGAGCATCAACAGGATAGACACCAAAGCAGACAACAGCCGACGCATAGCACCACCTTTGCAGACAAGGTTGAAAGCAGTCATGACAACGCTCAGGGGATAGGTCGCTAACATTCTCCGACCATTCAGTGTCTCATCCCCGCTACCCCGAATCGAGACCCAGATTCAGATTTGGATCCCGTCAGAAATAATTTTTAACAACTATGATCGGGGAATAGCCTTTTGGCGGCTGACCAACTGCTCATCGCTTTTGTTTTGCCCCATGTCCGACTCCACCATCCTCCATCCCCTCAGCCCCTCTGGCCGGGAGACGTCTCAACCCCTCTCTGCCGCCGATCCAGAGCTGGAGCTGCTAGAGCAGAGAGAACTCTTCGTCTGGCGGCACATCGGGCCAGACGCCCAGCAAATCCGTCAGATGTTGCAGGCCTTGGGGCTGAGCTCTCTACGGGAATTAGTGGATAAGGCGGTGCCGGCGGCGATTCGCAGCAGCCGACCCCTGCACCTGGGATCCCCCAGCAGTGAGCAGCAAGTATTGGCAGAACTGAGGGCAATGGCGGCCCAGAACCAGGTGTGGCGCTCCTTTTTGGGCATGGGCTATTCCAACTGCCTGACGCCGCCGGTGATCCAGCGCAACATTCTGGAGAACCCCGGCTGGTACACCCAGTACACCCCCTACCAGGCAGAGATCGCCCAGGGGCGGCTAGAGGCCCTGCTCAATTTCCAGACGATGGTGATCGATCTAACAGGCATGGAGATCGCCAATGCCTCCCTGCTGGACGAAGCCACTGCTGCCGCTGAGGCTATGAGCCTGGCCTATGCCCTGGCAGGCAAGGGATCCCAGGTCTTCTGGGTGGATCGCGGCTGCCATCCCCAGACCATTGCCGTCGTGCAGACGCGGGCAGAGCCCTTGGGGATCCAGGTGCGTGTGGCGGATCCTTTGCAGTTAGAGCTGGAGAACGGCTTTGGCGTGCTCTTGCAGTATCCCAACACCTATGGAGAGATCCGGGATTACCGCAAGCTGGTGGAGCAGGCCCACCAAAGAGGGATGGTGGTGGCCGTAGCTGCTGACTTGCTCAGCCTGACTCTCTTGCAACCGCCAGGGGAGTGGGGGGCAGACATTGTGGTGGGATCCACCCAGCGCTTTGGGGTGCCCCTGGGCTACGGCGGCCCCCACGCTGCCTACTTTGCCACCCGCGAGGCCCACAAACGGCTGCTGCCGGGGCGGCTGGTGGGGATCTCCCAAGATGCCCAGGGCAGGCCGGCCCTGCGCCTAGCCCTACAAACGCGGGAGCAGCACATCCGCCGCGACAAGGCCACCAGCAACATCTGCACCGCCCAGGTGCTCTTAGCGGTGGTGGCCTCCATGTATGCCGTCTATCACGGCCCGCGCGGCCTGCGGCAAATTGCCGAACGCATCCATCGCCAGGCCCATCACCTGGCCGCCGGGATCCGGGATCTGGGCTACAGGGTGGGGCCAGAGTATTTCTTCGACACCTTTTGGGTAAGGGCAGCCTCTCCAGAGCAGGTGCAGCAGATCCAAGAGCGGGCCGCCCAGCGGCGCATCAACCTGCGGCGGATCGACGAGACAACTCTAGGGATCAGCGTGGACGAGGCCACCACCTCTCAAGATCTGCGCGATCTCTGGGAAATCTTCGCTGGCTCCAAGGAGCCAGCCTGGGATCCCGAAGGCCTGAGTTCGGATCCCCACCAAAGCCTGCCGCCTCAGCTCTTGCGCACCACCCCCTACCTCACCCATCCGGTGTTTAACCGCTACCACTCGGAAACGGAGCTGCTGCGCTATATCCACCGCCTGCAGAGCCGGGATCTCTCCCTTGTCCACTCCATGATCCCCTTGGGCTCCTGCACCATGAAGCTAAACGCCACAGCCGAGATGCTGCCCATAACCTGGCCGGAGTTTGCCCAGCTCCATCCTTTTGCGCCTCTGGAACAAGCTCGCGGCTATCAAACCCTCTTTGCCCAGTTGGAGCGAATGCTGGCAGAGATCACGGGCTTTGCCGGCGTCTCCCTCCAGCCCAACGCCGGATCCCAGGGGGAATATGCCGGCTTGCTGGCCATTCGTCGCTACCACCAGGCCCGCGGGGAAAGCCAGCGCCAGGTGTGCCTGATCCCCACCTCCGCCCATGGCACCAACCCCGCCAGCGCTGTCATGGCCGGGATGCAGGTGGTGAGCGTAGCCTGCGACAGGGCCGGCAACATCGACCTCGAAGACCTGCGGGCCAAGGTGGAGCAGCACCGGGAACGGCTGGCCGCCCTGATGATTACTTACCCCTCCACCCATGGGGTGTTTGAGGAAGGGATCCGCGAGATTTGCCAGATAATCCACGAGGCCGGGGGGCAGGTGTACATGGATGGGGCCAACCTCAACGCCCAGGTGGGCCTCTGCCGTCCTGCGGAGCTGGGAGCCGATGTCTGCCATCTCAACCTACACAAGACCTTCTGCATCCCCCACGGCGGGGGCGGGCCGGGGGTGGGGCCCATTGCCGTTGCCCGTCATCTCCTGCCGCATTTGCCCGGTCACCCGTTTTTGCCTGGTTGCAACGGCCCGGTCAGTGCTGCCCCCTGGGGCAGCGCCAGCATCCTGCCCATTGCCTGGGCCTACATCCGCCTCATGGGATCCGCCGGCCTTACCCTAGCTACCCAAGTGGCCCTCCTCAACGCCAATTACATCGCCAAGCGGCTGGATCCCTACTACCCGGTGCTCTACAAAGGGCCAGGGGGATGGGTGGCCCACGAGTGCATCCTGGATCTGCGCCCCCTCAAGAAAAGCGCCGGCATTGAGGTCGAGGATGTAGCCAAGCGGCTGATGGACTACGGCTTCCACGCCCCCACCATCTCCTGGCCAGTGCCGGGGACAATGATGGTGGAGCCCACTGAGAGCGAATCCCTAGAAGAGCTGGATCGCTTCTGCGAGGCAATGATTGCCATTCGCCAGGAGATTGCTGCCATTGAGCGGGGCGAGATGGATCCCGTGCGCAATCCCCTTAAACTTGCCCCCCACACCGCCGAGGTAGTGGCCGCCGATCACTGGGATCGCCCCTACCCTCGCTCCCTAGCCGCCTATCCCCTCCCGTGGGTCAAGGAGCGCAAGTTCTGGCCCAGTGTCAGCCGCATCGACAACGCCTATGGGGATCGTCACCTGGTGTGCAGCTGTCAACCTTGGCTGGAAGGCTGAATTAAGCTGCCTGCGGCTGATCCAGCTCTGAGGAAGAGGGAATGAGCTGCTCGGCCTCTTGCACAAGGCGCCTAGTCTCTTGCACAAGGCGCTCAGTCTCTGACAGCGAAGCCAGCACCTGCGGCAGCACCTCCTTATCGGCCTCAACAGCCCTCTCCGTTTCTTGCAGGAGCTCGATCGAGGCCTCGGTAAGCAGGTCAGCCACCGGAGACAGTTGCGCCTTCAGCGAGGCGTTCTCTCGCTCCAATTCCGCCAACCGCCTTTGCAGGCTATCCATTTGCCGATCTCGCTCTCCCAGAGCTGCTTCCAGCTCACGGTTGCGGGCCTCCAACGCTTGGCGGGCTGCCTCTGCTTGGTTCAGCCGTTCTGTTAAGCTTGCCAATTCATCCTCCAAACTGGTGAGGCGACTCACCTGTTCCAAAAGTTGGGCATTTTCTGCTTTCAGTTTTTCAATCAACGCCTGAGCGCTCAACAGATCTGCCTTGGTAGAGTCCAGGTCGTAACAGACTTGGTCATAGTCGGCAATTAGCTCGCCTAGTCGAGCTTCTTTCTCCTGCAGTTCTTCTCGCAGGGAACGAATCAAGCGATCCCTCTGTTCGACGCACTGCTGTAACTGTTCGACCTGCTGTCGTAGGATAGGCAGTTGAACCCAAGCCTTCTTGGCTAGGCCGAGAATTTCCCTGAAGCTCTCCTGCAGGCGGCTGTAGGATTGATCCAATTTGGCAAAGGCTTCGTTGAGCGCAAGGTAAGCCTTGCATACCTCCATGTAGCGCTGGGCCAGAGAAGTGGGGTGATCCATGATATAGAGTCCAGGTGAGGTTGCCGTGTCTATTTTATGCCGTTCATTCTATCGACCCAACCCGGAAAAGAGGTTATTCGCTACAACAACTGGGGGATTAATTTTACTTTAAGATTTTCCTCTCTCTAGGCAAGCAGCTCACGTCCTGCCCCGACAGGATTCAAACTCTCTGGCAAAAACGGCCCTTAAGAGCAGCACATTTTTACTCCCATCGAGGGGATCACACATTTAGCGTCTGGAGCAAAAGATTCAAAATTGAAACACTAGGTATAGTTCAAAAGGGGGCTTCTGCTGGCTCAGGCAGGCTGCGCCTCCGGGATCCCCAGCGCTTCCAGATGGGCGGCGGCCCGCAACAGGTTGACCTCTTGGTAGGGGGCAGCCACCAGTTGGACGCCAAAGGGCAGGGATCCGCTCTCGCGCAGCGGCACCGACACCACCGGCAGGCCGACAAACGAGAGGGGCTGGGTGTAGAGACCCAGGTTGGGCCGGGTGAGGACTTCCACCCCAGCGATCACTATCTTCTCTTGGCCAAGCAAGGGGGCAGAGCAGGGGGTGGTGGGGGCGATGAACAGGTCGATCTCTTGAAAGAGGGCCTGAAGCTGCTGGCGATACCAGCGGCGAAAGCGCTGCGCCTGCACGATCCAACTGGCGGGCAGCAGAGCGCCAGCCAAAAGGCGATCCCGGGTCGCCGGGTCGAAGTCGTGGGGACGAGTTCGCAGGTGATGCAGGTGCAGGTTGGCTCCCTCGGCAGCCGTGATCAGGAAGGCAGCGGCGCGGGCGCGCTCGGCCTCCGGGATCCGCACCGTTTGCTGGGCTCCCAGGGCCTGGGCCACTTTTTCCACGCCGGCCAGGATGTGGGGCTCTGCTCCCCGCAGGAAGTAGTCGTCGGCCACGGCAATGCGCAAGCCTTGGATCCCTTGCCCCAATTGCCCAAAGGTGGGATCCGCAGGGCGGCGGGCGCAGACGGGATCCTGGGGATCCGGCCCTTGCATGGCATCGAAGCTGAGGGCGAGATCGGCCACCGAACGGGCCAAGGGGCCCACGTGGTCGAAACTGGGAGCCAACAGGGCCACCCCTGCCCGCGACAGACGGCCATAGGTGGGCTTGAGGCCGTAGATGCCGCACAAGGCGGCGGGCACCCGAATCGAGCCGTTGGTGTCGCTGCCCAGGCTGAGGGGTACCAAGCCCCCGGCCACGGCTGCTGCCGAGCCACCCGAAGAGCCGCCGGCACTGCGGCTGAGATCGTGGGGGTTGCGGGTGGGGCCGTAGTGGCTATTTTCGGTTACAAAGCCGTAGGCGTACTCGTCCATGTTGAGGGTGCCCACCAGGATTGCCCCTGCCTGCTTGAGGCGGGCCACCACCGTGGCATCTTGGGTGGCCGGGGGGTTCTCGCGGTTGATCGCCGAACCGGCTAGGGTGGTGAGGCCGGCCACATCGAAGAGGTTCTTGACGGCAAAAGGTACCCCCGCCAGGGGGCCCACCGGGATCCCTTTGGCCACCTGTCGATCCAGCCGCTCCGCCGCCTGCAGGGCCGATGCTTCTAGCACGGCTGTAAAGGCAATGAACTACCCCACCGCGTAGGCGGGTGGGGTTTCCTCACCCGCTTGACAGCAGAGCTTTCGTCTCTTCTTCTGCCC
>NZ_JANSIZ010000103.1:0-6296 GCF_047462315.1 Synechococcus sp. H60.2
TCCTGCCTAGAGCACTCTATTGGGAGAATTATCTTTGGCTGGAACCAAGGGCAAAAGCAAGAGTGCAACCTAGGCGATAGCAACAACCAAAACTTTGTCTTCATTCCCACCGCGCGGTTGAAGGAGCGCATAGAGGAGCTATGTCAACAGTACGGCATTGAGTTTATCGAGGTGGATGAGGCGTACAGTTCCCAAGCCAGCTGCTTGGATGGGGATGAGCTACCCAACTACGGTGAAAAACCCGACCGGTGGCAACCTTCTGGGAAGCGGGTAAAGCGGGGGCTGTACCAAACGGCAAGAGGGTGGTTGGTGAATGCGGATGCCAATGCTGCCGCTAACCTGCTGAGGAAGGTAAGCAGAACCTTGGGGCTTTGTCTCAAGGGACTGTCTAGGGGCGTCTTGACAGCGCCTTTGCGAGTCCGTCTGTGGACTGTGTAAGAATCCCCCGACTTTAGTTGGGGGGAGTGTCAACAGTTGACGACAGCCGCAAAAGGAGAGGGCAGTTGCCGGGCGCCAACCCCAACAACCACCCTCCTAAGCTAATCAATCCAGCAATGGGAGGGGATCCCTAGGCAGTCTTCGGGCTGGGCAACCCGATCTTCTCCGGGATGGGCACATATTCTGCCACAATGGCCCGAAACTCGTCCCCATCTAGGGTTTCCCGTTCCACCAAGGTGTCGGCCAGGCGATCCAGCAGAGCACGGTGCTCCAGCAAGATTTGCTTGGCTTTCTGGTAGCAGCTCTCCAGGATTTGCCGCACTTGTCGGTCGATCTTGGCGGCCACATCTTCGGAGTACTCGACGCGGTTCATCCAGCCACCGCCCAAAAAGACTTCGTTGTTGGGCGGATCCCACATCAGCGGCCCCAACTCGGACATCCCAAAGCGGGTCACCATCTGCCGCACCAGGTTGGTGTTTTGCTGCAGGTCGTTGCTAGCCCCCGTCGTCACTTCCGAGTAGCCGAAGACAATCTCCTCAGCTGCCCGACCGCCAAAACCGACCACCACCCGATCCAAGAGCCAGGCGCGGCTGTACATGCCGGAGTCGATCTGCTCCTCGTTGGGCAGTTGCTGGGCAAAGCCGCCGGCACCCCCGGAACGGGGGATAATGGTCACCTTGTTCAAGGGATCCGCGTGGGGCAAGAGGGTCATGAGCAGGGCGTGGCCGCACTCGTGGTAGGCGATCAGGCGCTTGCTCTTCCCGTCCAACAACGGCGGCTTGGTCAGGCCAATGGTGATGCGATCGATGGCGTCGTCGATGTCCTGGTTGGTGATGGCCTTGTGCTGACGGCGAGCCGCCAGGATGGCCGCCTCGTTGAGCAGGTTGGCCAGATCAGCGCCGGCAAAGCCAGGAGTGCGGCGGGCAATGGCCTCCAGGCTGACCTCCTCCGCCAGCTTCTTGTTGCGGGCATGGACGCGCAAGATCTCGTAACGCCCCTTGAAGCTGGGCCGATCCACCGTAATCTGGCGATCGAAGCGCCCTGGCCGTAGGAGCGCCGCATCCAGCACATCCGGGCGGTTGGTTGCAGCAATAACAATTACGCCCGAGTTGCCTTCAAACCCATCCATTTCCGTCAGCAACTGGTTTAGGGTTTGCTCGCGCTCATCGTTGCCGCCGCCGATGCCAGCCCCCCGCTGCCGACCCACGGCGTCGATCTCGTCGATGAAGACGATGCAGGGAGCATTCTCCTTGGCCTTCTTGAAGAGATCCCGCACTCGCGAGGCTCCTACGCCAACGAACATCTCCACGAACTCGGAGCCGGAGAGGCTGAAAAAGGGCACTCCCGCCTCACCGGCAATGGCTTTGGCCAGGAGGGTCTTACCCGTCCCAGGCGGCCCCACCAACAGCACGCCTTTGGGGATCTTGGCCCCTACGGCAGTGAAGCGCTCCGGCTTCTTCAGGAAGGTAACCACCTCTTGCAGCTCTTCTTTGGCCTCCTCGATCCCGGCTACATCGTCGAACTTGACGCCGGTTTTGGCTTCCATCTGGAAACGGGCCCGCGACTTGCCGAAGTTCATCGCTTGTCCAGGGCCGCCTGCTGCTCCGCCCGCGCGGCGCAGGAACAAGAACAACCCCCCCAGCAGCAGCACCGGGATGACCAGGTTGCCCAAGATCGCCCAGAAGGCGCTGCCATCGCGGGTAGGCACTACGGCCACCTCGATCCCCTGCTCGGTGAGGCGGTCCACCAGTTGCGGCACAGTGTTGGGTAGCAGGTTAACCCGGTAGCGGGTAGAACGCTGCGTTTGGGGGTCGACAGCCGTAACTTCGGCTACCAGGTTGTTATCGAGGAGGCGCACATCGGTAACTCGCCCCTCCTCGACGTAGCGCAAGAAGCGGTCGTAGGTGAGGGCAGAGGCCAGAGCGGCGTAGGCAGGTGGTGGCTGCAGCACCAGGCCGGATCCCTGCCAGAGACAAAAGCCCAGCACGAAGGCAATTAGCCAGCGCTGGGGGGATAGAGGCTTGTTCATAGAGAAGAGGAACACCCGGTTATTAAAAGTCCTTCAACAAACTTAACCTGTCGCTCCCCCAAGATACAACCCTGCCGCAGCCTTGATAAAATGCTCGCAGCCGCAGTGAACGACTCCCGACACTCATCTTCGTTGAGCAAACACAACATGGCTGACGCCACGCTGCGCGCACCGATAGCGTACGGCCTTCCCGCTTCCCAGACTTGTTGGTACAGAGGTCTCAGCGTGCTGCTACCGTGTGACCCACGGCGGGAAACTCTCCAGAGATTTAACTTGTTCGCCTCACTTGTAACATGAACGGCTTTTATCCCGACACTGATTGGCTCTTGAGTCAACACAATTCACCCATACAGTGCGGGGCTTCCCGCCAATGAAGCTAAAGAACTCTCCTCCAATCCGATGGTCTGACCGCAGCCCTGTCCATCTAGCTTTGACACTTTTAAGTTTCCGGGCAAGCTGCTTGGACGCGGATCCCAGATTTTTGTAACCCAGGCGGCTCAGCCATGTCTTTTTCCTCAAGTGCCAGATCGGATCCCTGCTGCTTGGAAGCGGCTGCCAGTGCCGAGGCACCGCTTTGCGACCGCTCGTTGTGGGGGCTGGATCCCCAGGCCATTTTTTTGAATCACGGCTCTTTCGGTGCGACCCCGAAAAAGGTGTTGCAGGCCCAAAGTGCTTGGCAAGAACGCCTAGAGGCCCAGCCGGTGCAGTTTATGGGGGAAGAGCTGCCGCGGGCTTTGCGGGCGGCGGCGGCAGAGCTGGCCCAGTTTGTCGGGGCCGAACCCGAAAATCTCGTGTTTGTGGAAAATGCCACTGGCGGCATCAACACGGTGTTGCGCTCGCTGTCGTTTCGGCCAGGGGATCAGATTGCCTGTACCAACCATGGCTACGGGGCTGTCCGCCAGGCGTTGCGCTATGTCTGTGAACGCTGGGGGGCCGTGCTGGCGGAAGCGCAGATCCCCTTCCCCATTGCGGGGCCGGAGCAGGTTCTGGCAGCATTTGCAGCCATTCTCACCCCCCAGACTCGGCTGGCGGTGGTGGATCACCTCACCTCGCCCACGGCCCTGATCTACCCCTTGGCGGAGCTTGTTGGCCTCTGTCGGCAGCGCGGGATCCCGGTCTTGGTGGACGGGGCCCATGCGCCGGGGGTTCTCCCGCTGGAGTTGGAAAGCCTAGGAGCCGATTGGTACACCGGCAACGCCCACAAGTGGCTGTTTGCCCCCAAAGGCTGTGCCTTTCTGTGGGTAGCCCCCCACCGCCAGGCCCAAACCCATCCCCTGGCCATCTCCCACGGCTATGGGCAAGGGTTCACAGCCGAGTTCGACTGGGTGGGCACCCGCGATCCCAGCGCTTGGCTGGCCATCTCGGCAGCCCTGGCCTTCATCCGGGAGCTGGGGGTGGAGAGGCTGCGCCGGTACAACCACACGCTGCTGCTGCAGGCGCGGCAGTTGCTCTTGGAAAAACTGGAAGGGATCCCACCCGCCCCTGAGAAGATGTTGGGCTTCATGGCGACCCTGCCCTTGCCACCCTTCTGGCAACAGTGGATCCCGGAGCTGCCCTTGGCGGAGCGGGCCCGCCGCCTGCACGACTACCTCTGGCAGATGCACCGCATCGAAGTTCCCATCATTCCCTTTGCCGGCCAGCTTTGGGTGCGCATCTCGGCCCAGGTTTACAACCATTTGGCTGAGTACGAACAGTTGGCGCTGGCCTTGCAGCGGTTGCCGAAGTGATGTGCGCCCTCACCCCCAACCCCTCTCCCAGAAGGAGAGGGGAGATGGGGTTGAGAAAGAGTTTTGCTGTTCTATCCGCCCTGGGTTTGGGCTGCCGGGAAAGTTCGGCTAGAGTCAGATCAGTAGCTGCGTTCACTTCTTGCTCGGATCCCCATGCTCTCTCCGGCTGCCACGCAAGCCCATCTACGCCCCATCGATCTGGATCGCCTGCTCACGCCTGAGATCCAGCGGCCAGCCCGCTACTTGGGGAAAGAATTCGGCGCCGCCCACCGCCCCTGGGACTCGGCGCGGGTGCGTTGGGTGCTGAGTTACCCAGAGCTGTACGAGGTGGGGGCTTCCAACCTGGGCCACATCATTCTCTACAACATCCTCAACGCCCAGCCGGATCAGTTGTGCGACCGCACTTATCTGCCAGGCCCGGATTTGGCGGCCCGGATGCGGCAGTTCCGGATCCCGCTGTTTGCCGTAGAATCGCGCCGCCCCTTGCGCGCTTTCCATATTATCGGCTTCAGCCTGGCCTACGAGCTGGGGGGCACCAACATCTTAGAGATGCTGGATCTGGCCGGGATCCCGCTCAAATGGTGGGAACGGCAAGCCTTCACCCCGCAAGAGTGTCCCCTGATCTTTGCCGGTGGGCCGACCGCCACCTCCAACCCAGAGCCCTTTGCCGACTTTTTTGACTTCTTCGTCTTTGGGGATGGGGAAGAGGTACTGCCGGAGATCGGCCAGGTCTTGGCCGGATCCCTGC
Source organism: Synechococcus sp. H60.2 (assembly GCF_047462315.1). Lineage (NCBI taxonomy): Bacteria > Bacillati > Cyanobacteriota > Cyanophyceae > Synechococcales > Synechococcaceae > Synechococcus > Synechococcus sp. H60.2. Next base: position 4,943 of record NZ_JANSIZ010000103.1, read on the forward strand.
ACAAGCCCCGCCGAGAAGTGCTCTTGGAATTGGCTCAGGTGCCGGGGGTGTACGTGCCCCAGTTTTACGAGGGGATCCCGCCCCGACCCATCGTGCCCGGCGTGCCGGAGCGTATTCGCCGCCGCGTAGCGCTGCCCCAACCGCAGTACTCCATTGGCCTAGTGCCGCTGGTGGCAACGGTGCACGACCGCCTGGTGATGGAAGTGCGGCGGGGCTGTACCCGTGGCTGTCGCTTTTGCCAGCCGGGCATGCTCACCCGTCCAGCCCGCGATGTGGAGCCGGAAGCAGTAGTGGAAGCGGTGGTGCAGGGCCTGCGCAAAACCGGCTACAACGAATTTTCCCTCTCCTCCCTCAGTTGCTCCGACTACCTTTCCCTGCCGGCGGTGGGGGCCGAGCTGCACAACCGTCTCCTTGGCCAGCAGGTTGCGCTCTCGCTGCCCAGCCAACGGGTGGATCGCTTCGATGGGCAAATTGCCGCCATCATGAAGGGATCCCGCCGCTCCGGTCTGACCTTTGCCCCAGAGGCGGGCACGCAACGGCTGCGGGACATCATCAACAAGGGCCTGAGCGATGCCGACCTCATCCGTGGCATTCGCACCGCCGTCCAGGAGGGCTGGGACAAAATTAAGCTTTATTTCATGATTGGCCTGCCCGGCGAGACCGACGCCGATGTCATTGGGATTGCCCGCACTGTCGAAATGCTGCAGCGAGAGTGTGCAGCCTTGGGTCACAAGAAGGTGGAGTTTACCCTCACGGTCTCCAACTTTGTCCCCAAACCCCACACGCCCTTCCAGTGGCATCGGGTAGACTACGCCGACGTGCAGCGCAAGCAGGGCCTGCTGCAAAAGGAACTGCGACGGCTGCGGAGGGTCAAGGCCCACTTCACCGATATCCGCTTCAGCATCCTGGAGGACTTTATCGGCAAGGGGGATCGCTCCCTGGGCCGCATGATCGAGCAGGCCTGGCGGGCCGGCGCTGGCCTGGACGCCTGGTGGGAAAACATCGACGCCGCCTATGCTGCCTGGGTGAAGGCCTATGGTGGCGAAGCCGTGGATCCCAGCGCCGACCCGGTTGCCCTTTGCGCCCATCTCCCCATGCGCGAGCTGGGTTTGGAGGATCCCTTGCCCTGGGATCACATCGATACCGGCATCGACAAAAAATGGCTACAGAAAGACTACCACCGCGCCCTGGAAGCCATCACGGTGGAAGATTGTTCCTTTGAGAAGTGCTCCGCCTGCGGCATCTGCGGCCCCGGCTTTGGCCACAACATCGTTATTGCCCCCCCCCCCCCCCGGGCCCCCCCCACACACCCGCGCCCCCCACCCCCCCGGCGCACAGCGCCGCGCCCCCCCCC
>NZ_JANSIZ010000104.1:0-6086 GCF_047462315.1 Synechococcus sp. H60.2
CCCCCCCCCCCCCCCCCCCTCCTTTTTTTCCAACCCCACGACGGCATACGACCTCATGCCTAGTGTCGTGGGCGCGGAGATGTGTTTATGAGACTGGGTGTGGGTGTGGGCTGGGGCTGCACAATGGCCAGGGCCTCTTCCGCTTTCAGCTCGCCGCGGATCAGCTTGGAGAGAGTGTCTTGGCCGCCGGGGGTGTAGGTGATCTCGCGGGCAGCGCTGTTGAACACGTTGCGGATGGGATCCCCTTTGCTGTCCACCAGTTCCACCACCATCACATTGCGACCGGGCCTCAAGCCCTTCAAGTAAAAAGACTCCCAGCGATCCAGCAGGCCGGACTGACCGTTGAGGGTGTAGCGGATGCGCCAATCCCGCGGCAGGTCGGTCAGCAGACTCTCGCGTACCGGGGCGTTGGCCAGCCAAAAGTCCACCAGGATCGGCTCGGCACCGTAGCTGCCGGTGGGGCGGTTGTAGGTGAGCAAAGGCAGGTGCGGCTGCGGCACATACTCCGGCGTAGGCGCTAGCACATGGAAGCTGACTTGGGCGTAGGCCTCGGAGTTTTTAAAGCTCTCGTGCCAGGGCTTGCCGGCAAACACCCGCAGAGTATGGGATCCCGGCTCCAAATCCTCAAAAACAAGGGGAGCATCGGCATCGTAATGGGCGATGTAGGGCCGGTTGTCCAGCACTACGTGCAAATGGGGGCCGAGGCCCAGTTGCGGATCCTTAAAAAGCGGGTACCCCTGCACTGCAAAGCGAACGGTTACTTGCCGCTCCGACAACACCTCACCCGGCTTAGGGCTGAGGATCTGCACCCGCGGACGGCAGTGCTCCAAGTGGGCATCCAGCTTGGCAATCTCCGGCGGCACTGGTACCCGCTCGAGCTGAGGTAGCTGTTCCTGGGGCTGTTCAGGCGGGGATCCACCGCAAGCGACCAGCACAAGAGCTGCCACCAGAGCCATCCACCATCCCCATCTCCAGGTTCTGGCCTTTCCCGCGTGTCCTTGCATGAGCCTCACATCCCAACACTTTCGGTATCCTGCCGAGCAGCAGATAAGCCATCCCCACATTACCAGCATGTGTCCTTTGGGGAAGATCCCCTCCCCCACCCTAGAATGGGATCAGCGGTCTGGCCCAAGCGGGGTCAGGAGAACTTTTGAGGTCAGGTATGGCTTGGTTGGCGATAACGGCTTTTGCAGGCTTGGATCTAGCTCAGTGGCAGGCTTTACTCAACAACATGGCCTTTGCTGTCTGTTTGGGGGCCATGCTGTTTTACTGGGGGGGGGCAGCGTTTCCCCAGGTGCAGCTTCTGTCTGAGCTGGGCTTGGCGGGGATGATCGGGGCAAACTTGACGATCGCCGCCCTGCTGACGGCCCGCTGGATCGATGCCGGCTATTTCCCCTTGAGTAACTTGTACGAGTCTTTGTTTTTCTTGGCCTGGGGGATCACCACCTTGCACCTGCTGGCTCTCCACTGGACTCGTAGCCGTTGGGTGGGGGTGACGACCGCCCCGCTGGCGACAGGCATTGTGGCCTTTGCCGCCCTGGCCCTGCCGGAAGATATGCAGGCGGCCCAGCCACTGGTGCCGGCTTTGCAATCCAACTGGCTGATGATGCACGTAACTGTGATGCTGCTGGCCTACGCAGCCCTCTTGGTGGGATCCCTTTTGGCCATCACTTTTCTCATCGTCACCCGCGGCCAGGAAGTTCAGTTAAAGGGCAACTCCCTCGGCCTGCAATTTCGCCCCTCTCAGCCTGCAACCCACCCGGAATGGACAGAAGCCACCCTGCCATCTCCTGCTGCAGAACTGGTCTACGCCGGGATCCGCTCCCCCCGACCGGCTGAACCTCTTCCCCAACCGGCACCCAACGAAGCGATCGCTTGGCAACGGCTGAGCCTGGCGGAAATCTTAGACAACACCAGCTACCGGCTAATCGGGCTGGGGTTCCCGCTGCTCACCATCGGCATCATTGCCGGCGCCGTCTGGGCCAACGAAGCCTGGGGCACCTACTGGAGCTGGGATCCCAAAGAAACCTGGGCTTTGATTACCTGGTTGGTCTTTGCCGCCTATTTGCACGCCCGCATCACCAAAGGCTGGCAGGGCAGGCGCCCCGCCCTCTTGGCCAGCTTGGGCTTTGGGGTGGTTTGGGTGTGTTATCTGGGGGTGAACTTTCTGGGCAAAGGCTTACACAGCTATGGCTGGTTCTTCTGAGATCTCTTGGGCCAACAAATCAACCCCCGTTTGTGGGTATTCTGGTGCTGGCAAGCCGTCGTGGATCCCTCGAAGGAGAAAATCATGCAACTGTTCAACTACCTGATCCTGTTCTCGGCCCTCCTGGGAATCGCTCTTTTTGCCATGCAAAACGCCACCCCAGTCACGATTAACTTCGCCCCCGGAGTCACCATCGAAAGCCCGCTGGTGATTGAACTGTTGGCTTCTGCCGGGATCGGGGCCGCCCTTGCCTGGCTGTATAGCCTCTGGATGCGTATCCAGTTCAGCATCGAAGCCCGCGAAAAAAATCGGCAACTGCAGGAGAAGGAAGTCACCATCACCGAGCTCAAGGAAATGGTGGTGGAGCTGGAAGCCAAGGTCAAGCAACTGCCCCCCAGCAAGCGCGCCGAACCCCAAGAGGACATCCAGGAGGTGAAAGAAGTGGCCACCGAGGGATCCCCTGCCTAGAACTGCCCCGTATGGATCCCGTCGATCCCCAAGCGGTTGGGGTAGAATTGAACTTCTAACGGCCTCTTCCACTAGTCCATCACTTCCTATGCAGGTTACACAAGAAAAACGCCCTGGCAGCCGGGTTGGCCTCAAAATCGTGGTAGAAGCCGACCAGGTGAAGCGCTCCTACGAAAAAACCTTGCGCCAACTGGAGCGGAACATCCAGATCCCCGGCTTTCGCAAGGGCAAGGCCCCCCGCAACCTGGTGATGCGCCAGGTGGGCCGCGAGCGCGTCATGGCCAGTGCCGTCGATGACCTGATCAACGAGGCCATCCAACAGGCGCTCAAGGACACCCAACTGCGTCCCATCAGTCGCTTCGAGCTGGACGACAAGGTGGAGCAGCTTCTCGATCGCTTCAACCCGGAAGCCGATTTCAGCTTCTCAGGGTATGTGGAGGTGTACCCCGAAGCCCGCGTCGGCCAATACAAAGGTCTAACCGTCACGGCCACCCGCGTCACCGTCAAGCCCGAACAGGTCGACCAGCTCATCGACCGGTGGCGGGATCAGCGGGCCACCCTCCTGCCCGTAGAAGATCGGCCCGCCCAGTTGGGGGATGTGGTGGTGATCGATTTTCAAGCTCGCGACGCCGAGGGCAATCCCCTGGAGGAGATCGCCGCCCAAGACTTTCAGTTGGAGCTCAAAGAGGAGAACTTCATCCCCGGTTTTGTGGCGGGCGTTGTCGGCATGCAGCTCGACGAAACCAAGGAGATCACAGCCACTTTCCCCGACGATTACTTCAGAAAAGAGTTGGCCGGGAAAACAGTTACGTTCACCGTCTGCCTCAAAGAGATCAAGACCAAAGAGCTGCCGGAGCTGGATGACGCCTTTGTACAGGAGATCAGCGAGTTTCAGACGGTGGCCGAGCTGCGGGAACACCTGCAAAAGCGCCTCGAACAAGATGCTCTCAGGCAATCTGAGGAAAACCTGGAGACGGCCATCCTCAACGCCATCTTGGAAACCACTGAGGTGGATCTGCCGGAGACCCTAGTCGAGCAAGAAACGACACAACTGTTGGCCCAAAGCCTTCAGTCGCTGCAGCAGCAGCAAGGGGTCACGCCGGGAGAGATCCGCAAGCTCTTGTCCCAAATGCCGCCCGAAACCCTTAACCAGTGGATGGAGCGCTACCGGCCTGAGGCCATCAACCGGCTGCGGCGCACCTTGGCTCTCAGTGCCATTGTCCGGCAGGAGCAGATTGCCGTAGGCCCCAACGAATTGGAAGCCGAGGTGGAAGAGGTGATGGCGGCCTACGCCCAGCAAGGGCAGAAGCTGGATCGGGAGCGAGTACGCCAAGTCGTTCACGAAGATCTGCTGACCAACAAAGTGATGGCCTGGCTGAAGGCTCAGACCACAGTCAACTGGGTCGATAGCGAAGGGAATCCCACCCTCTCTGGCAGCTCTGAGGGTGAAGACTGGCAAGAGAGGGCTGAATCGCCTGGCACATCGGTGCCGGAGGCGGAGTTTGAGGCCGAGAGGCCAGAAGCAGAGGGATCTGGGATCCCTGGGGCAGTTGAGCCTCCTGTCGATACGAAAGCCGAGGGGGAGGTCGCAACAGAGCCGCAGGCAGCTCTCCCTTCTGTAGAAGCAGAGGTGTCTGGGATCTCTGAGGCGGTTGAGCCTTCTGCAGAGGCGGCCACAGCCCCTACTGGCTTGCAACCGGAACAGGCCGCTGCAGCCGAGGAGAAACCCAAACCGGGCAAAAAGAGCAAAAAGGGCAAGTAGAGGATCCCAGTTACCCCCAGACTTGCGGGTTCTCACACTTTGGCCGCCGGGGTTGGGAAAAGCCAGGCTACAGGAGGCCGCGCCGCATCTGATCCCAGAGGCGAAGATAGGACTCAGCTTCGGCGGAGCTCAGAGGCCGCCAAATCTCGCCGCGCTCCCAGGTAGAAGGCTGGAAGTCAGCCCTGCGACGCAGCCGAGGGGGGAGTTGGGCCCAATCCAGCGGCAAAACCGAAGCGATCCCGCTCAAGTTCACCAGGCGGGGGACGAACTCTGGGGTTAGGACGAAGTCAATCCAGTCGGCCAGCAGGGATCCTTCCAGCTCTGGGGAAGCGTTGTGAGCTCTATGAGGCCGCACCCAGACATCCCACCAGATGGCGGATCCCGAAGCCGGGATCACCACCTCCAGCTCGGGGTAGTTGGCCTGGGTGACGTAGAGATCCTGCGACCAGCCCACAGCCACCCAGCTATCGGCCAGGCGCAACATGGGCAAGTAGTCGGCGGAAGTATAGGCCAGAACCTGGCGGTGCAGGGATCCCAGCTCTCGCCGCAGTTCGGCCTCTTCGGGATCGAGGGGATCGTTGTAGGAGCGGCCCAGCTTTTTGAGGACGAGCCCGATCACCTCCCGGGGGTGATCCGGTAGGGTGAGCTTCCCGGCCAGCTCAGGCCGCCACAGATCCGCCCAGTCCCGGATGGGGTTGCTCACCCGGTCGCGGCGGTAGGCAATGGCCGTTACCCCCCAGCGCCAGGGCACGCCCCAGATCTGCCCCTCTCGCCGGGCAGCAGCCTGCCAGCGGGGATCCAAGTGCTGCCATCGTTCCCCCAAGAGGTCAGGTGGCAAGGGATCCAGCCAACCGGCAGCAATGGCCCGATCCAAGGCGTCAGCTCCCAACAGGCTCAGGGCCGCTGCTGACGGCTGCCACCGGAACCATCTCCCCGGATCCCACCAGGCCGGCTCAGGCGGCTGGACGCTCTGCCGCAGGTAGGCCAGCAACTGGGCCCGCTCGTCCAACAGTTGCAGCCGAAAGGGAACCTGGGTGCGGCGGCGAAACTCGTTCACCAAGCTGGCTGGGATCCCTTGTTTAAGGGCGAGAATGAGGGGCAGAGAGCCCCTAGGCCCGCCACAGCCGGCCACCGCCAGCCCCAGCAGGATCCCGTATAGAAATTCACGTCGGCTCAGCCCTTGCTTGCCCACGCCAGTACCGCTCCACCAGAATCAGGGCCACCAGATCATCGTAAGCCTTGTCCGGCACCCGCATTCCCTTCGGCAACAGCCGCTCCCATCCCCGCGGTGGGTAAAAATCCCAGTAGCGCTGACGGGCCTCTTGGGAGCTGTGCCTCTCGTCCACCAGAACGATCTGTTGGGGTGGGAGGAGCGACTGCAGTTGCTGTTTCCAGCCTCGCGCCGTTGTCTGATTTCCCAGGATGAGCCGCTCCGCCCCAAACTGTTGCCAGAGGGCCTGCAACCTGGCCAAGGCCTCCCCCGCCAAGACCACCTCCCGATGCAAGATCTGCCACGCCGGCTGAACTTGCACCACGGCAAGGCCGCACTTGTCCCGCCCCGGGTCAAAGCCCATCAGCACTCGCCCCTCTTCCAGCCCGCCCAGGTGGAGTGGATCCCTCATCCCCCAATCTGCCCCGCCTGCTGAACGG
>NZ_JANSIZ010000105.1:0-5988 GCF_047462315.1 Synechococcus sp. H60.2
AGATTTGTATAACAGACAGCCCCCACGGGGCGGGACGGGATCCGCGGGGCCAGCTTTGCCAGCGCCGAGCTCAAGGAGGACTCCCAGCAGGATCGGCCGGCGGTGCAGGTGGGGGATCCCTTTCTGGGCAAATGTCTCATCGAGGCCTGCCTGGAGGCCTTTGCCACAGGAGCTGTGGTGGCCGCCCAGGACATGGGGGCGGCCGGGATCACCTGCTCCACGGCGGAGATGGCCGCCAAAGGAGGCGTAGGGATCCGCTTTGATCTCGACCGGGTGCCGGCGCGGGAAAGCGGCATGGCCGCCTGGGAGTACCTGCTTTCGGAGTCCCAGGAGCGGATGCTGCTGGTGGTGCAAAAAGGTCGCGAGGCGGAGGTGATGGAGATCTTCCACCGCTGGGGCCTGCAGGCCAGCGTGGCCGGAGAAGTCATTGCCGAGCCGCTGGTGGAGATCTGGCACCGCGGATCCTGCGTGGTGCAAGTGCCGGCGCGGGCCTTGGCCGAAGAGACCCCCGTCTACGTCCGCCCGCTGCTGCCAGAGCCACCGGAGTACGTCCAGGCAGCGTGGCAGTGGGATCCCGCCACCCTACCCCCCTGCACTCGCGAAGGGATCCACCTCGATCAGGCAACCCTGACGTGGCAAGAGGTGCTGCTGCGGCTTTTGGCCCGCCCCACCCTGGCCAGCAAAGCCTGGATCTATCGCCAATATGACCACCAGGTGCAAAACAACACTGTCCTTTGGCCGGGGCAGGGAGATGCAGCGGTTATCCGCATCCGCTCGCAAAAGTTTGGCGTCGGCGAGGTGCCACCCCTGCAGGCTGCCCGCAAGGCCATTGCTGCCACCCTAGATGGCAATGGCCGCTGGGTGTATTTGGATCCCTACGAGGGGGCCAAAGCCGCGGTGGCCGAAGCCGCCCGCAACCTCTCCTGCGTGGGGGCGGAGCCCTTGGCCGTAACCGACAACCTCAACTTCGGCAACCCGGAAAACCCGGTGGTGTACTGGCAGTTGGCCCTGGCCTGTCGGGGGATTGGGGAGGCCTGCCGTGCCCTAGGGACACCGGTAACAGGGGGGAACGTTTCCCTCTACAACGAGAAGGGATCCCAGGCCATCTACCCTACCCCCGTTATCGGCATGGTCGGTCTCCTTCCGGACTTGAAGTTGGTCTGTGGCCAGGGGTGGCAGCAAGAAAGGGATCTCATCTACCTCTTGGGATCCCAGGCTGTTACCAGTCTGGGCGGCAGCGAGTATTTGGCGGCAATCTACAACACGGTCACGGGTCGGCCTGCCCCCGTGGATCTGGAGCTGGAAAAGCGCGTGCAAGCCGCCTGCCGCCACGGCATCCGGCAGGGATGGGTGCGCTCCGCCCACGACTGTAGCGAGGGAGGACTGGCCGTGGCTCTGGCGGAAGCCTGCCTCAGCGGGGGCCGCGGTGCCAGTGTCTCTCTGGCTCCCGGATCCCTGCGCTGGGATCAGGCCCTGTTTGGCGAGGGATCCAGCCGCATCCTCGTTTCTGTCAATCCAGCCCAGCGCTCTCCTTGGGAAGCCTACTTAGAGTCCCAGCTCCCCGGCCAGTGGCAACTGCTGGGACAAGTGGGATCCCCTGCCGATCCTTTGCTCTTGACAACTGCAGAAGGGGATCCCCTGTTGTCGGTCTCTTTGGCCGCCCTGCAGGCCGCCTACCACAACACCTAGCTCCCCTCTCCCCAAGGGAGAGGGGCTGGGGGTGGTCGCGTGAGCGGCGCGTAGCGCTTGGGCGTCCCCAAGGGAGAGGGGCTGGGGGTGAGGGGGACTACCTCAAGCTGATCTTGCTTCAGACAAATTGGCCTGGATCACCTCCCGATAGTGGGACTTGGGCTTAACGCCCACCACCTGCGCCACCAGCTCCTTGTTTTTAAAAAACTGCACCGTCGGCGTGCAGGTGACCCCGCCGGCTTCAGCAATCTCCGGATCCTTCTCGATGTCGATCTCCACCACGTGCAGCTTGTCGGCAAACTCTTCGATGACCTTGTTCAGGATTGGCCTGAGGGCATGACAAGGGGCACAGGTGGGAGCGGTGTACTTGACCATCAGCAGGCGATTGCTTTCGTGGTAGAGCCGCCGCAGGGCATAGCTCCCTTCATGGCAGGTCTTACTGAAATCCAGATCCTCGTGGCCGTTCTCCGCAAAGCTGGCTTCCGCCACCGCAGCTTCCCCCGGCGACTCCGCCTCGGGAGGAGCCGTGGCAGGGCTGGGCTCAGGATGGCTCTGAGGGACGACGTGATACTCTTGGGCTAAGCCGTGTTCTGAGAGCCAGCGCTCTGCCAACATGGCCGCCATACAGCCGGTGCCGGCAGCGGTGATGGCCTGGCGAAACTCGTGATCCTGCACATCCCCGGCGGCAAACACCCCCTCCACGCTGGTGGCTACCGATCCGGGGCGGGTGACAATATAGCCCACTTCATCCAGTTCCAGTTGTCCTTTGAACAGGTCGGTGTTGGGTTTATGGCCGATGGCGTAGAACAAGCCACCCACCGCCATCTCCCGGATCTCCCCTGTCTGGTTGTTGCGCACCTTCACCCCGGTCAGGCGCTGGCCGTCGCCCAGGACTTCCACCGCCTCGGTGTGCCAGTGCACCGTAATCTTGGGGTGGTTGAGCACCCGGTCTTGCATGGCCTTGCTGGCCCGCATCTTGCCACTGCGCACCAGCATGTGGACATGGGATCCAAACTTGGTCAAATAGGTAGCTTCCTCACAGGCGGTATCGCCACCGCCAATGACCACCAGCTCCACTCCCCTGAATATGGGCATGGCCCCATCGCAGACGGCGCAGGCGGACATGCCGCGGTTCCAGTAGATCTCCTCTCCGGGCAGGTGTAGGCGCTTGGCCGTGGCCCCGGTGGCGATGATTAGGCTGTGGGTGCGCACTTCTCGCTCATCAGAGCGGACGACAAAAGGCCGCTGGCTGAGATCCACAAAGGTGACATCCTCGGGGTAGAGCTCTGCCCCCCACCGCTGCGCTTGAGCGCGCATGTTTTTCATCAGTTGGGGGCCGCTGATGCCCTCGGGAAAGCCCGGAAAGTTTTCCACCTCGGTGGTGGTCATCAGTTGCCCACCCGGGATCCCGCCCACCTGAAACCCCTCAAACACAACTGGCTTCAGGTTGGCCCGCCCAGCGTAAATGGCCGCCGTGAACCCGGCAGGGCCAGAACCAATAATCACCACATTCTCAACCCGACTTTGCTCTGTCATTCGATGTCGCTCCTTGCTGTTGTTGAAAACTAAACCAAACTCATAACGACTACGTTTTAGTCTAACACGAGCCGATACTCTGCGCGAGGCTGGAGCTCGCTAGTCCCATTTTCGCTTTCCTCTAGCTAGGGGGACAGGGTTTGGCTCCTCCGACTTGTCTTTGTCCAGAGGACAACAGGGCAGAAACGCTTGGCTGAGGGGCGCAATGGCCAAGCCGTTGAGCAGAAGGCCAAAGCCAGGGCAATTTCGTATCAGAAGCTACAAAATGCTGATATCGGCCTTTCTAGGATGGGTGAGCGCTTTTGGCCCACTCAAGTCGAAGCGCGGGGATCCGCTGCCGGGATCCCGTCTACCTTAGGATTACCCCAGTCTCAATTGCAACCCAATCAGGAGAGAGTAATGGCATCCACGCCCCAAGAAGTGCTTCAGATGATCCAGGACAACAATGTCCAGATGGTGGATCTCAAGTTTGTGGATATCTTCGGCACTTGGCAGCACGTTTCCTTCCACCCTTCGATGCTTACGGAACAAGTTTTCAGCGAAGGGCTACCCTTTGATGGTTCAAGCATTCGGGGCTGGAAATCCATCAATGAGTCGGACATGTACATGGTGCCGGATCCCAAGACGGCCTGGATCGACCCGTTCTTGCAAGTGCCCACCCTCAGCCTTATCTGTAACATTATTGAGCCGCGCACCGGCCAGCCCTACAGCCGTTGTCCGCGGAGCCTGGCAGCACGGGCTGTGGCCTATCTGCAATCGACAGGGATTGCCGATACGGCTTACTTCGGGCCCGAAGCAGAGTTCTTTATTTTTGAAGATGTACGGTTTGACCAGACCCAAAACGCCGGCTACTACTTTGTCGATTCCATCGAGGGCCGCTGGAACTCAGGCCGGGAGGAAAAAGGCGGCAACCTGGGCTACAAGCCCCGCTACAAAGAGGGCTATTTCCCTGTGCCGCCCACCGATGCCCATCAAGACCTCCGCACCGAGATGCTTCTGACAATGGCCAAGTTGGGGGTGCCCATCGAGAAGCACCACCACGAGGTGGCCACCGGCGGGCAAGGGGAGCTGGGCTACCGCTTTGCCGATCTAATCACGGCTGCCGACTACATGATGATTTACAAGTACGTGATCCGGAACGTGGCCCGCAAGCACGGCAAGACGGTGACGTTCATGCCCAAGCCCCTCTTCAATGACAACGGCAGCGGCATGCACACGCACCAGTCCCTCTGGAGAGACGGCCAGCCCTTGTTTTACCAAGAAGGCAACTATGCCGATCTGAGCGAAACGGCTCTCTACTACATCGGCGGCCTGCTCAAGCACGCCCCAGCCATCCTAGCCTTTACCAACCCCACCACCAACTCCTACAAGCGCCTGGTGCCTGGGTTTGAGGCGCCGGTCAACTTGGCCTACTCGCAGGGCAACCGCTCCGCAGCCATTCGCATTCCAGTTACAGGCAAAAATCCCAAGGCCAAGCGGCTGGAGTTCCGCTGCCCCGATGCCACCTGCAACCCCTATATCGCCTTCTCGGCCATGTTGATGGCCGGCCTGGACGGGATCAAGAACAAGATCCACCCCGGCGAGCCCCTCGACAAAGATATCTACGATCTGGAGCCGGACGAGCTGGCCAAGATCCCCTCCACGCCCGGATCCCTGCTGGATGCTTTGGAAAACCTGCAGAAGGATCACGACTTCCTACTGGAGGGAGGTGTCTTTACCGAGGATCTCATCCAGACCTATATCGAGTACAAGATCGACAACGAGATCAACCCCATCAACCTGCGGCCTCACCCCTACGAGTTCGCGCTCTATTTCGACGCCTGATCGAGGTTCTCATTTGAAGCATTAGTTCTTGGCCACGGCTTTTGAACGGGATCCCTTCCTTTGCTGGAGGGATCCCTTTTTTTGGTATTCTGGGGCCGAAGTCTAGAGGTTGGAGGGAGGGTTTGCAATGGAATGGCTTATTTTTGGTCTGTTCTTGGTTTTTGTTATCGGCCTTCTGGCGCTTGCCGCCTATCTAGAGGAGAAGCGTCGGGAAGCTTTGGAGCAGGTGGCCAGGAGCCTGGGCATGTCGTTTTCAGCGGAGCTACCCGAAGGGATCCGCTCCCGCTTGCTTCAGGCAGGCTTTGAACTATTTGAACGAGGCTACGATCGACGTTTCTACAACTCAATGTCCAAGCGGCTAATCGATGGAACTGAGATCGGTGCCTTTGACTATAAGTACATCCGCAGTAGCGGCAAGAGTAGCAGCACTCATCGCCAGTCTGTTTTCTGGGCCTATTGCGAAGATCTACGGCTACCTCATTTTCGGCTACATCCGGAAGTTCCCCTGTTTCATGACATTGCCAAGGCCTTTTGCATGCAAGATATCAACTTCGAGAGCCACCCTCAGTTTTCCCGCAAATACCTCTTGCGCGGAGAAGATGAGGCCAAGGTTCGCCTGCGCTTCGATCCTAGTTTTCTTAGTTTTTTGGAGCAGCATCCTCCTTGTTGTGCCGAGGGATCCGGGCCGCAGCTTATTGTTTGGCGGGACGGCCAACAGGTGAGTCCAGAAAAAATGGCAGACTGGCTGCGCTTCGGGGAAGAATGGGTGCAACGACTGCGGCTGCATCGCGTATGAACTACCCCACCGTGCAGGCGGGTGGGGTTTCCCCATCCGCTTTACGGTGAGATTTTTGTCTCTTCCTCTGCCCCAGTTGCTTCATCGATCCCGTGTACCGGGTCTGTGAAGTAGAGCTGAAGCATCCAAGACTCACGAGGCGG
>NZ_JANSIZ010000106.1:0-6030 GCF_047462315.1 Synechococcus sp. H60.2
CAGCAACCGGGGCTGGGAACCCGCCTCGTGAGTCTTGGATGCTTCAGCTCTACTTCACAGACCCGGTACACGGGATCCATGGAGCAACTGGGGCAGAGGAAGAGACAAAAATCTCGCTGTCAAGCGGATGGGGAAACCCCACCCGCCTGCGCGGTGGGGTAGTTCATGGGGTTTTGCTTGGGGATCCAAGCTAGGGTTCTGGAGCTGGGGTGGGGTTGAGTCCTGAGCCTGGGGTGATCTAGGCTTCGGAGTTAAGGGGATCTCTTCCCTCCTACTGCTTGACCAGTGTGCAGCTATGGCAGGACACAGCAAGTGGGCCAACATTAAGCGGCAAAAAGCCCGCGTAGATGCCAGAAAAGGCAGCCTATTTACCAAACTTTCCCGCGCCATCATTGTGGCAGCGCGCAGCGGCCTGCCGGATCCGGAAGCCAATTTTCGGCTGCGCTCGGCGGTAGAGAAAGCCAAGGCGGCAGGCATGCCCGCCGAGAACATTGAACGGGCCATCGCCAAGGGATCCGGCAACTGGACCGACGACAGCCCCCTGGAGGAAATCCGCTACGAAGGCTACGGCCCTGGGGGCGTGGCTGTCTTGATTGAGGCCATGACCGATAACCGCAACCGCACGGCTGCCGAGGTACGGGAAGCCTTCAGCAAAGTCGGCGGCAGCCTGGGGGAAAGCGGCTGCGTGAGCTGGCTGTTTCGGCAAAAAGGGGTGATCAACCTAGAGGAGGTGACAGATCCCGAAGCTCTGCTGCTAGCGGTAGCCGAAGCAGGGGGGGAGGATCTCAAGGTGGAGGGGACCGGCGCAGAGGTCTATTGCGATTACACCCTGCTGGAGCAGGTGGCCACCTACCTTAAAAAAGAGGGCTACCGGGTGCAGGAGGCGGCCATCCGTTGGATCCCTTCCACAGAAGTGCATGTGGAGGATCCCGAGACGGCCAAGCTGGTGCTGACCCTCATGGAACGGCTGGACAACTTGGACGATGTGCAAAATGTCTACGCCAATTTCGAGATTGACGAGGCAGTGATGGAGAGCCTGGCCTAAGGGGAAAGGCTTAGCGCAACTTGACGGCGGTGCCGGCGGCGGTAACGAGGATCAGCGTCGTGCTCATGTTGGTATGAATGGTAACGCCTAGGATGCCATTTGCTCCCAAACGTTTGGCTCGCTGCTCCAACTCTTCCAAAACCTTTTTCTGAGCATTCTCGAACACTTCTTCGTAGGTTCTTGTGCGTCCCCCGATAATGTTGCGGAGGGCAGCAAGGAAGTCCCGCAGAACATTGGTGCCATAAACTACCTCGGCAGTAACAATGCCCAGGTAGCGCTCCACCTCTTTACCTTGGAGCATGTCTGTAGTGGCTAGCAGCATGGCTCGTTCTCCGCGTCACCTCCTCACTAAGCTAGCCGAGAGGCTCCAAGGTGGGGAGTTCTTAGACTGTAGCGGGAGCTAGAATTGGCTACCCTGGAGGCAACGTTTTCCAGCCAGCCAATGACGACCCTCGTTCGCGTAGTGGGGAGCTTAAATCTAGACCTGGTGGTGCAGGTGCCACACCAGCCGGGGCCGGGGGAGACGGTGCTGGGATCGGACTACGCCACCTACCCTGGGGGCAAGGGGGCCAACCAAGCGGTGGCAGCAGCCCGGGCGGGAGCCCAGGTGGAAATGTGGGGGGCAGTGGGATCCGATGGCTTTGGCCGCCTGCTAAAGGAGAACTTGGAGCAAAACGGCGTTGCTACCCACTACGTACGGCAGCTGGAAGGACCCAGCGGTATTGCTCTAATTACCGTGGATCAAGCAGGGCAAAACCGGATTGTGGTTAGCCCCGGGGCCAATGGTCGCTACCTGCCAGAGCATCTGCCCCCCTGGACGCCGGCGGCTCTAGTGCTGTTGCAACTGGAAATCCCCCTAGCCACCGTGCAGGCGGTGGCGGAGCAGGCCTTTGCCCAAGGGATCCCTGTCCTCCTCAATCCCGCCCCTATGGCTCCCCTGCCGGGATCCCTCCTGCGTCAGGTGCGCTACTTGGTGCTCAACGAAAGCGAAGCCGCTGCCCTTGCCCAATCTCCAGTGGAGACGCCAGCGCAAGCCGAAAAAGTGGCCCAAGCCTTGCAACAGCAGGGGATCCCGACAGTGATCATCACCTTGGGGGGAGCGGGCTTGGTCTGGGCCGATGGGGAGGAAAGGGGCCATCTGCCAGCCCACCCCGTGTTGGTGGTGGATACCACTGCTGCCGGCGACAGCTTCTGCGGTGCTTTGGCCGCCTACCTGGCTGCTGGCGGATCCCTGAGGGAAGCCCTCCATTTTGCCAATGCCGCTGCGGCCTTGTGTGTAACCCGCCCTGGGGCCCAGCCGAGTTTGCCCCAGCGCGCCGAGATCGAGGCGTTTCTGACTGCTGCAGGCTCTCACCCCCTTTCCTAGGGAATTTTAAGCACAACGTCCTTTGCTACCCAGAAAAGGCCTCTTGGCGGTGCTGGGCCAGCCGCTCCAGGCTGAGGGGGCCCTGGATGTGCTGCCAGGGAAGGGGATCCGCCGGATCCCAGTTGCTGTGCACGTAGTAGTCCAAGGGCGGCAGTTGTCCCTGCAGCTCTTTGAAGGCGCGGCGGAAGCTGCCCAGGGACTCGCCCCACTGCCGGGCTAGCTGCAAGACTCGGGCCACCCGCCGATCCCCCCGCGAGATGAGGGCTTGGATGACCGACCAACTGTAGCTTTCGGGACGGAACTCCACGCCCAGGGGACGCAGATGTTTTTGATACCACTGCAGCTTTTTCTCAGCCTGGGGATCCACCCCCTGCCACTGGAAAGGGGTGTGGGCTTTGGGCACAAAGGTGCTGCAGCCCAAAGTCAAGCGCAGGCGGGGAGCCACCTTCTTGAGCTCCTTGAAAAGAGCAACGGTGGCCTCCAGGTCAGCCTGGGTTTCCGCCGGGAGCCCCACCATGCCGTAGAACTTGATCCCCTTCAGGCCGCCGGCCTGGGCGTGGGCGGCCGCCGCCAAGATTTCTTCATTGGTTAGCTTCTTGTTAATGACCTGGCGCAGCCGTTCTGAGCCGCTTTCAATGGCCACGGTAATGGACTGGCTGCCGCGGCGGGAAAGCACTTGCGCCAAGCGAGGCGTAACCGTGCCCGTGCGCACCGAGGCCAGGCTAAGGCGCACCTGCTCAAAGCGATCCTGCGCCAGGTACTCCAGCAACTCCTCAAACTGGGGGTGCTGGGTTACCGAAGCCCCCAAAAGGCCAATCCGCTGGGTAACCTGCAACCCCCGCTCCACCGCCGGGATCAGATGCCCTTCTACATCGGCAGCGCGAAAGGGCAAAGTTAGGTAGCTGGCTAGACAAAAGCGGCACATCTCGGGGCAACTGCGCACCACCTCCACCATGTAGATGCTCTCCCAGGCCGCCTTGGGGGTAACCACGGTGGACACCGAGAGGGTGTTGCCGCGGAAGGTGTGCTTGCGGATGGAGCTGGGGATCCCGTCCCGCTTGGGAATGACCTTTTCCACCGGGCCGTCGGGGCCGCGGTAGTGCACTTCGTAGAGACTGGGCACGTAGATCCCCGGCACCTCAGCCAGCGCCTGCAGCTTTTCGGCCCGGGATCCCTGCCGCACCTGGCGGTAGGTCTGGATCATCTGCTCCACCAGCCCCTCCCCGTCCCCCAGCAGAATAAAGTCAAAGAACGCAGCAAAGGGCTCAGGGTTGGCCGTCAACACCGGGCCGCCGCCAAAAACCAAGGGATCCGCCTCCCCCCGCGCCTCGGCCTGGAGGGGGATCCCCTGTCGTTCCAGCAGATCCAGGATATGGACATAGTCCAGCTCCCAGGACAGGGAAAAGCCCATCAGCTCCGGATCCCGCGGCAGCGGCTCGGCCAGGTCGGTAAACAGGCGGGCAACCGCCACCTCGCGGCGGCTGGCCAGCAGGCTCCAGATGACCTGGTAGCCGAGGCTGGTGATCCCTACCGAGTAGGTGTTGGGAAAGGCGTAGATGACCCGCACCGCGTCAGGCGCAGGTGTGGCCGGGGTGAAGAGAAGCTGTTCCAGAGCCAATTCCGAGGTGGCCAAGGCAGTCTAAGAAAGGGGGATGGGCGGCAAGGGCCTACTTTCCCAGCTTAATCGGGGTTTTGTCAGGCTGCGTCCAGGGCCAGCAGGGACGGCCAGATCGTCCAGAATGGAAGGGATCCCGACCCGCTCCTACCTGGATGGCCCCTCCCCTCAACCAACGCATCCGCCGCTTCTACGATGCTTCCTCCGGCCTGTGGGAGCAGGTGTGGGGGGAGCACATGCACCACGGCTACTATGAGCCGGGCCAGACCGGCAAGGATCGCCGCCAAGCCCAGATCGATCTCATGGAGCGAGTGATTCAATGGGGCCAGATCGGGGATCCTAAACCCCCTCAGCACATCCTCGATCTCGGCTGTGGCATTGGAGGGAGCAGCCTGGAGCTGGCGCGGCGCTTTGGCGCCGAGGTAACAGGCATTACCCTCAGCCCTGTCCAGGCCCGACGGGCCACGCAGCGGGCCCAGGAGGCCGGCCTGAGCCACAGGGTGCGCTTTTGGGTGGCCGATGCCCTGGAAATGCCCTTTGCCGACCACACCTTCGATCTGGTCTGGGCTCTGGAAAGCGGCGAGCACATGCCAGATAAGCGGCGGTTTCTGGCCGAGGGCTGGCGGGTCTTGCAGCCGGGCGGGCAGATGATGGTGGTGACCTGGTGCCACCGCGAGGGATCCCTGAGCCGCCAGGATCAGCGGCTTTTGCAGCAGATCTACGACGTGTACTGCCTGCCCTATGTCATCAGCTTGTCGGAGTATGAAGCACTGGCCCAAGAGGTGGGGTTCGAGCAGTTGCGCACCGCCGACTGGTCGGAGCGGGTGGCCCCCTTTTGGGATGAGGTAATTGCCTCGGCTCGCGATTGGCGGTGGATCCCGGCTTTGGTGCGCAGCGGCTGGGTCACCGTTCGTGGGGCGCTGGGGCTGGGCCTGATGCGGCGGGCCTATGCCACCGGCTTGCTGCGCTTTGGCTTGCTGAGCGGCTTCAAGCCTGCAAGTTAGGGATCCCATACCCCCCTCTCCCAAGGGAGAGGGGCTGGGGGTGAGGGCAGCAGCGCTGGCCACGTAAGCGACAGGGAAAGTGGGCTCAAAAGTCCTGCTGGGGTGGCGTTGCGCCAGCAAGTTCTAGGTACTTCTGCTTCACCGCCTGAATATCCTGCCACATCAACCACTTGGGGCTGCCGGGGGTGCGGTCAGGGTTGCGCAGCAAGTAGGCGGGGTGGAAGATGGGCATGCACCAGCGCCCCTGCCACTGGATCCACTCGCCGCGGATCTTGGTAATGCCCCGCTTATCCCCCAAAAGGGAGCGCACCGAAGTGGCCCCCGTCAACAAAATGATCCAGGGATCCACCAGGCGAATCTGCTCCAAGAGATAGGGTCGGCAGGCGTCCATCTCCGCCTGGGTGGGTACGCGGTTGTTGGGGGGGCGGCACTTGACCACATTGCAGATGTAGGTATCCCGCTCGGGATCCAGCCCCACCGAGGCCAGGATCTTGTCCAGCAACTGGCCGGACTTACCTACAAAGGGCAGGCCTTGCAGATCTTCGTTTTCCCCCGGCCCCTCGCCAACAATCACGATCTTGGCTTTAGGGTTACCTCGGTGCACCACCACATAGGTACGGTTGGCCGCCAACTCACAGCGCTGGCAGACTCGGCAGTGCTGCTCCAGTTGTTCTAGATCCCGATAGGTGCCGGGGGGAATGGGCACCTGAGCCGAGAGCGGGATCTGATCCCATTGGGGAAGCGTCTCCGTTGCAGAGGCAGGTGGCTCTAGGGGATCGTCAAATAGGCTGGGCTGAAGCTCCGAGGGTCTTTTCTTGGCAGCCATTGCAAGGTGAGGGATCCTTGTGCAGCGATCTTCGGCTGCTCCTCTGCCCTTGTCAAGCTTGGAGTCTCTTTCCCCAAAAGGGCAGCCTTTACGTCTTGATGAACTACCCCACCGCGCAGGCGGGTGGGGTTTCCTCACCCGCTTGACAGCAGAGCTTTTGTCTCTTCTTCTGCC